>NZ_JBALWD010000050.1:0-19100 GCF_036960985.1 Sneathiella sp.
TGTCTTTCTTTGACGGCCATTGGTAGTATTCCCGACGGAAAAACGCTACGGCGCAACGGGGCGCAAGCAGGTGACCTCTTGGTTGTTTCGGGGACTATCGGTGATGGAGCACTTGGTTTGAAGGTGCTTCGTGGAGAGCTAGATTTCCTGGATCCGAAAGATCTTTCCTTTCTGGCGGATCGCTATCATCTTCCGCAACCGAGAATGGCTCTTGGTACTGAGTTACGAGATCTCGCCAGCAGCTGTATCGATATTTCGGATGGGCTGATGGCCGATATTGGGCATATAAGTGACGCGTCTTCAGTTGCCGTCAGCTTCGACGTCGATAAAGTACCTTTTTCTCGCGCTGCGACTGTGGCGCTTCAAAATAATACGGAGCTGTTGACGATACTTTTGACGGGCGGCGATGATTATGAACTGGCATTCACAATCCCGCCGGATTACGAAGATCAGCTGCCAGAACTGTCGTCACAAACACAAACCGAACTTACGTGTATTGGCAGAGTAGAGCCGGGGAGCGGTGTCCGCGCCTTTAGAAACGGTACTGAAATGGCGACATCAGTGACCGGTTGGCGTCATTTTTAGCAAAATTGACCTAAATGCATAATAGCTATGCGTTTCTTGCGTTTGCCAATGACGGCTTTTTTTGAAATATTCCACAAAATAAAGTTGTTGTTTGGGAGCGCTACATGCTGGCAATGCAGTATTCAGTCCGTTTGCCGCGGGAATTCGACATCGACCAGGTTTACAAACATGTGTCGACGCGCAGTCCTTTGTTCGACGGATTCCCGGGTCTCAAGCATAAATTCTACCTGTATGATCCGGAAGAGCACATTTATGCGCCTTTCTATATTTGGGAAAACACCCAAAGCGCGCAGGACTTTCTTCTCCATAATTTATTTAACGGTGTAATCGAAGCCTTTGGTCGTCCACGCGTTCGCAGTTGGCAAATTATCGAATTTGATAAAGGCGCCTGTAAAGACGAGCCGACATTTCTCTATACCAGTTTTGATAAGGCCGGTTCGCAAAAGCCGCTGACCGATATTATGAAAGATGAGAAACTTGAGCATCAGGCGCAGCTTGGTAAAGCGGGACTTTATGCGAATATGGTCCTGTTAGATCCTGATCGATGGGAAATTGGGCATTTTGGGTTCTGGCAAAATCGGGATAATGCAGTTGCGGTGAATGCAGATTGTGTCACGCAATATGATGTGCTGAAAATGAACCACGAATTTCTTGGTGTTGCCTAAACTGTTCTCACGTTATTTTGTGGAAGAAGGACCTGACGAAGTGTTATAAGAAACGCGAAATCTTTCCGCACGACGCCCCAATTCCTAAATAATTATAAAAGCCAAAGGAACAAGTCGAAATGGACGGCCGCACGAAACTGAGTATTTTGCTGATGTCAGGATGTCAGGCGCTGATGAACAGCACCACGTCCATCATGATCAGCTCTGCAGCACTCGTCAGTCTACTTCTTTTGGGAGATGATAAATCCCTGGCAACCGTGCCGGTGACAGCGGTTGTTACCGGAACCGCCTTGATGACGATCCCGGCCTCTTTATTTATGCGGCAGGTCGGCCGTAAGGCAGGCTTTCTCTGTGGTGCTTTTCTTGGGATCGTCGGTGCAGCTATTTGTAGCTATTCCATTTATATCGGCAATTTCTGGGGTTTTGCGTTTGGCGCCATGTTTGTCGGCATGTATACGGCTTTCGGGAATTATTATCGATTTGCGGCGGTTGATGTGGCCGGGATCAAAAATCGGAGCAAGGCTGTCTCGTATGTTCTGGCGGGCGGGTTGATAGCTGGTTTTCTGGGGCCGCAAATTGCCAGCCACAGCAAGGATCTGTTTTTACCCTACACGTATCTTGGTCCCTATCTGGCAATTATTGTTCTTGGTATCTTGGCCATGTTGCTCATCAGTTTTGTCTCCATACCCAAAATGTCCGTTCACCAAGCTTCAGGCGAGCAACGCCCGTTGCTGGAAATTATCAAGCAACCCACTTTTATTGTAGCGGTTCTCAGTGCAATGATCGGATTTGGCGTGATGAGCTTGGTAATGACGGCAACACCGCTTGCCATGGTTGGCTGTGGTCATCAGCACAGCGATTCCTTCAATGTGATCAGCTGGCATGTGGTTGCTATGTACGGACCAAGCTTTTTTACCGGTTCCCTGATCTCGCGCTTTGGTGAATACAAAATTATTTTTGTTGGCGCCTTGCTCGGTATGGCCAGTGTAATGGTTGCGTTAATGGGGCTGGAGCTTATGAATTTCTACGTCGCACTTGTGCTGTTGGGCTTATCGTGGAATTTCATGTTTATCGGCGGTACAACGCTTGTCACAACGACCTATAAGCCTTCCGAAACCAGCAAGGTGCAGGGGATGAACGATTTTTTGGTTTTCGGAACCGTGGCGACGGCTTCCCTTGCCTCAGGTCAGCTGCAAGAGCATTTCGGATGGATTGTCGTCAATCTTGGCGCACTGCCGTTACTCGGACTGGTCATGGTTCTGACATTATGGAACATGCCCATGTTTAAGCGCATGCGGACAGCGGCGTAAACGCCGCCTGTCCTTATTCCCTTCAGCCTATCTTTGCACCGTCCACGAGCGATTTTTGGATCATTGCGGCCGCTTCCTCAGCATCACCCCAACGAACAATATTGACCCATTTGTCTGCTTCCAGATCTTTATAATGTTCGAAAAAATGTGAAATCTGGTCCAGCAGGACATCTCGCAAATCTGTGTAGTTATCGATGTTGGAATAATACGGGTGAAGGGCATCGACTGGCACACCCAGAATTTTTTCGTCCTGCCCGGCTTCATCTTCCATAATTAGCACGCCGACGGGGCGGGCGCGGATGACCGCGCCGGGGATCACGGGTATTGGACCGGCAACAAGCATATCTGTTGGATCGCCATCGTCCGCCAACGTATGAGGAATGAACCCATAATTGCACGGATAGAACATGGCGGTGTGAAGAAAACGATCCACGAACATGGCGCCGCTCTCTTTGTCCACTTCATACTTGACGGGCACGCCACCCAATGGAATTTCAATGACGACATTCACGTCCCACGGGATATCTTTGCCGGCTGAAATCTTGTCTAAATTCATTGTCATTCTCTCCTGGAATTCTCTGGCGCTCGGATAGCATGAATCGGAGGAATAAGCCAATAACGATTAAATAAAACAGAAGAGTTTCGGTAAATTGGGTTTTTAACGTGCCTTGCGTGCTGGTTTAGCGATTATTTTGAATAAAATTCCAATTAAAAATTGACTAATATTATAAAAAACTGGTTTTCGGTCTTTTGTGCCCACGTCAGGCTAATATATATTTCATTTTTAATTATTTGTTTTCGTTTGGAAAAGTAGATTCTTGCTTTTTCGGATGTCGACTGGCCGAACAAACGACCATTTGGCATTTAACTTTTGGTTGTTGGTGCGTAAACGGCGGAAATCTGGGTGCACAATGGCTTGCGAAGCCGTTGTTTATCTGGCATTGTGCGCCGCGATAAAGTCTTTTGTGTTTAAATGAAGGCGAATAAGAGGGGACTTCGTTAAGAGGGACTATAACAAATTAGCGAGGCTATCGAATTGGTGGCCTTTTTTCGAATTAATGGGATTGAAATAATGTCAGTAGAATTATGGATACCGATTATCTGCGGATTCATAGCCTTGGGTTATGGTGTGTATGCAGGACGATCGGTTCTATCAAGTGATGCCGGTACGGCAAGAATGCAGGAGATTGCTGCTGCAATTCAAGAGGGAGCGACCGCTTACCTGACCCGTCAATATATGACAATTGGTGTGGTCGGCGTTGTTATCTTTATTATTTTGTTCTTTCTTTTGGGACTTAAGGTCGCAATCGGTTTCCTGATCGGAGCCATTTTATCCGGCCTCGCCGGTTTTATTGGTATGCATGTATCCGTACGCGCAAATGTTCGCACAGCACAAGCCGCCTCTAAAAGCCTGAAAGAAGGACTGGATGTCTCTTTTAAAGCAGGCGCGGTAACCGGTATGCTGGTTGTTGGTTTGGCATTGCTGGCGGTCGCTGGCTATTACTCTTTCCTCCTCGCCTCAGGTGTTGAAGGTCGTGACCTTATCGACAGTCTTATTGCCTTGAGCTTGGGAGCGTCCCTGATTTCAATCTTTGCTCGTCTCGGCGGCGGTATCTTCACCAAAGGTGCGGATGTGGGCGCTGATCTGGTCGGTAAAGTCGAAGTCGGTATTCCGGAAGATGATCCTCGCAACCCTGCGGTTATTGCCGACAATGTTGGTGATAACGTCGGTGACTGTGCTGGTATGGCTGCGGATCTGTTTGAAACCTATGCCGTGACGATCGTCGCGACCATGGTTCTGGGCTCCATTTACTTTGCCGGCGATGCGGTATTGATGAGCTATCCGTTGATGATCGGGGCGGTCTGTATCCTGACGTCCATCATTGGAACATTCTTCGTCAAGCTGGGCTCCAGCAACAACATCATGGGTGCTTTGTATAAAGGCTTCCTTGTTTCGACAGTTTTATCTGCCATCGCGCTGTGGCCCGTAACGGACATGACCATTGGTATGGATACGGTTTACAACATTGGTGACAAAGAATTTACGGGCATGAGCCTGTTCTTCTGCGGTCTTGTTGGGCTGGTTGTGACAGGTCTTTTGATCTGGATCACGGAATACTACACTTCCACTGAGTATCGCCCAGTGCGCAGCATCGCGGCAGCGTCCGAAACCGGTCACGGTACGAACGTTATTCAAGGACTTGCGGTTTCCATGGAAGCAACAGCAGTTCCTGCCATCATTATTTGCGCGGGTATTATTGTTTCTTACAATTTGGCAGCGCTGTTTGGTATCGCTATTGCGGTGACAACCATGCTGGCACTTGCTGGAATGATCGTTGCTCTTGATGCCTACGGTCCGGTAACAGATAATGCCGGTGGTATTGCTGAAATGGCGGAAATGGACGAAGAAGTCCGCAAGACAACAGACGCTCTCGATGCCGTTGGCAATACAACAAAAGCTGTGACCAAGGGCTATGCCATTGGTTCCGCTGGTCTTGGTGCGTTGGTTTTGTTCGCGGCTTATACGGAAGATCTGGCGTACTTTATCAAGAATGCAACGGCAACGCAGTTTGCGTTCTTCCAGGGCGTCACTCTCGATTTCAGCCTGCAAAACCCGTATATCGTGGTTGGCTTGATCCTCGGTGGCATGTTGCCGTATCTTTTCGGTGCTATGGGTATGATGGCTGTTGGTCGGGCTGCGGGCTCGGTGGTGCGGGAAGTGCGCCGCCAGTTCAAGGAAATCCCGGGTATTATGGAAGGCACAGCCAAACCTGATTACGGTCGGGCGGTTGACCTGCTGACTAAAGCAGCGATCAAGGAAATGATTATTCCGTCCTTGTTGCCGTTGCTGGCGCCAATTGTTGTCTTCTTTGTGATGATGTTCATCGCGGGCAAGTCAGCAGCCTTTGCAACATTAGGTGCGATGCTTCTAGGTGTCATCATAACAGGTCTGTTTGTTGCTGTTTCCATGACAGCAGGGGGCGGTGCCTGGGATAATGCCAAGAAATACATCGAAGACGGTAATCACGGTGGTAAGGGAACTGATGCCCATGCCGCAGCCGTTACCGGCGATACTGTTGGTGACCCGTACAAAGATACGGCGGGTCCGGCGGTTAATCCGATGATTAAGATCACCAATATTATTGCATTGCTCTTGCTGGCGGTTATGGCGCACTAAGCACGACGCTTTTCAATAAAGGTAAATAGAAAGCCCCCGATTTGTTCGGGGGCTTTTTTTTATTGGGATTTATTGGTCACCATCAGTATTGAAACGGCCTAGATTCCCGAAGATCTGTTCGAAGAAACCGAGTTTACGGCCTCCTGTCGGTGTGGTTCGTTCCACCATTTCAACTTCAGTCCCTTGATCTTTCCCGTGATCTTCGATCTCGGCGACCACATCATTGATATCGAACTTGACGATAATGACGTCGCGGGAAACGACTTCTTTTGGAAGGAAAGCCAGATGCTCGGTTTTACTGCTGATATAGTACCAGGCATCGCCCTCGGTTTGAAAGGTTGCGATGCTGGACGGAGAGCCCATCAACTGCGTGACCCCATCCTTATTGGTAATACCCGTTTCAATTTGTGCCAGCTGCTCGGGATCTACCCGATAACCCTGATCCGTTTCGATGGGCGAACAAGCTGAAAGGGTAATCCCTGTCAGGGCGATATAAAGTCCTGTTCTGAGTTTAATCATAGTACCTTTATCATAATGCGGCTTTGAGTTGACGAACACCAACTTAATGCTTAATTCATGGCTCATAAATGGCTTGTCATCCAGCAAAAGTCAATTTTTCTTCATCGCTACGTGCATTTTGACAAAAAATGCCCGTGCCGTCAAAGTTAGCCGGGAGTAAAATAATGGTCTTTGGTAATCTATTTCGGCGTGATCCTATCGATCAGGCCGCAAGTGATCTATATGCGGCAATTGTGGCACAAGCCCGCCAACCCGCCTTTTATCAGGCCGCAGCGGTGCCGGATACCATTGATGGCCGATATGAAATGATCTCCTTACACGCGTTTCTGGTCATGAAGCACTTGAAAGGCAAGGGGGAGGCTGAAAAAAAGCTCTCTCAAAATGTTTTTGACCAAATGTTCGCTGATATGGATCAATCGCTTCGGGAAATCGGAGTAGGTGACCTGAGTGTTGGTAAGCGCATCAAACAGATGGCGAAAGTTTTTTACGGTAGAGTAGTTGCGTATGAATTGGCCCTTGATGGCGGCGAAGAAACGCTGGAAGAGGCCTTACGTCGGAACCATTACGGCACCTTTGAGGATGTAACCACAGAGGCAGTCGAGCGAATGGCAGCTTATGTTCGATCTTCAGATGCTTTGCTTGAAAAGCAAAGTGCGGAGGAATTTATGTCAGGAAAGGCTGTTTTCGGGGTCTTGGACGAGAAATAATGTGATCCCCGGCACCGAATTTTCTTTGTCAGCTTGATATAGATAAATGAGTGATTTGGAGTTCTAGAAAAATCAATTGACCGGATCGATTGAAAACAGTATTTTCCGGCCTTCGAATCGTATGCCGGGGTGCCGGATCAGGAAAGATCGCAAGCGGTCTTAATTGTTGAAAGGGTATCTTGCCATGTCAAAGACCGGGGTGGAGTCCTCTCGGTTGATTAATGTTGAAGGATTGGGACGCGATCCCATCAATATCAACATTCAGGCAACGGAAGAAGAATGCAAATCATTGGCTGATGGTCTTGGGATCATTGGTTTGTTTGGCGTTGTAATGTCAGGCGTTTTGAGGCGGCAAAAGAAGACAGACAAAATAGAAGTATCCGCGGTGTTGAAAGCACAAGCAGTACAAGCTTGTGTGGTGACGCTTGAGCCTGTGCCCCAGGCTATTGAAGTTGAATTCACGGTGTACTATACCTTCGCCAAAGAAGATGTAGTGTCTGACGAAGTTGACTATGTCGTTGGTATGAATGAAGAGGATTTGCCTGAATTGATCGTCAATGGGCAAATCGATGCAATAGATATTGTGGCCGAGCAAATTGCCTTGGCCCTGGACTCGTATCCACGTAAGGAAAACGACACTCCAGTGAAGAATACAAAAGACGCCGGCGAGACTGAAACAGAGGCGGTGCAAGAGGTTCACAGACCTTTTGCAAATTTAAGGGACTTGATGAACAAGAAATGATATGAGTGTTCTAAATTATATCATTTCTACGGAATTTAATATTCACCTCTATTGAGGTTGACTGAGTGAGAGACTAAGAAAATGGCAGTACCAAAGAGAAAAACCACCCCATCAAAACGTAACATGCGCCGCGCACATGATTCGCTATCGTCCACGCAAGCGCAGGAATGCCAAAATTGTGGTGAGCTAAAACGTTCGCATCACATTTGTAGCGCATGCGGTCATTATGGCGATCGGGAAGTCCTAGAAACTAGCGAAACTCTTTAGTCGATAATTAGCTGATATTCCGTGGCAGGAAACAGGAATAGTAAATGAGTGAGAATATTGTCATTGCCCTTGATGCGATGGGCGGGGATTATGCCCCGGACATCGTCGTTAAAGGTGTTGATCTCATTCGTATCCGTTTTCCACAAGCCCGGTTTTTGTTATTCGGTGATGAAGTAGGGCTCGCGCCACTACTTAAAGAGTATCCGGGCGTGGCTAAAATCTGTGAGCTACGGCATACGGATCAGGCTATTAAATCTGAAGACAAACCAAGTCAGGCGCTCCGCAAGGGGCGGAAGAGCAGTATGCGGCTCGCCATTGATTCTGTCCGTGACGGCGAGGCGGGTGCAATTGTTTCTGCGGGTAATACTGGCGCCTTGATGGCAATGGCAAAATTCTCGCTTCGCATGATGCAAGGGATTGACCGCCCGGCGATCGCCTCGGTGTTTCCCTCACCACGAGGCGAGACGGTTATGCTCGATCTTGGAGCAAACGTCGAATGTGACGCAGACAATCTGGTTCAATTTGCCTTTATGGGCGCTGATTTCGCTCGAGCTGTTCTCGGACGTGTACCGCCGCGCATCGGGCTGCTCAATGTTGGCATTGAAGAGCTTAAGGGCAATGACACTGTCAAGGAAGCGGGAGATCGGCTTAAAGCGATTGAGAATCCCCCTTTCGTCTATCAGGGATTTGTTGAAGGCGACGATATTACGCGGGGCACCGTAGATGTCATCGTGACAGATGGTTTTACTGGAAATGTGGCTTTGAAGACGGCAGAGGGCGTGGTTCGTATGTTCTCGGATTTTCTCCGTGCAGGATTTTCAAGTTCGCTCATGGCAAAAATTGGCTATCTGTTTTCTCGTGGCGGCCTAAATATCCTTAAAGAAAGGCTGGACCCGCGTGCATATAATGGTGGTGTGCTTCTCGGCCTGAATGGTATTTGCGTGAAAAGCCATGGCGGTACAGATGAAACCGGATTTGCAAACGCGATCGGTGTTGCCATTGAAATGGTTTCAGATGACATGATCGTCAAAATGAAAGACCATTTTGAAAAGTTTGATATGGCGGCACAAATGAGTAACAATGCGGCGGCATCGGACGATGAAGCCGAAAATGAGACATCTAATAATGGTACGGCCTCCCCGGCTGAACCTAAAGTGGGAAAATCCGCCGGCGCGCTTGAAGACGCCGGACAGAATGGGAATTAAATGCGCCGCTCAGTGATTACCGCCACAGGCTCTTATTTACCAGAACGTATTCTGACCAACACCGAACTTGCTAAAATGGTCGATACCACCGACGAATGGATTGTATCGCGCTCAGGAATCAAGCAGCGGCACATTGCAGCCGACGGTGAACTTACTTCTGATCTTGCGACACATGCCGCACGGGCGGCATTGGATATGGCTGGTCTGACCGCGAATGATATTGATTTGATCGTTCTGGCAACAGCAACACCTGACGAAACCTTCCCGGCAACCGCAACAGTTGTGCAAAAGAACCTTGGCATGACAGGCGGCTTTGCTTTCGATATTCAGGCTGTTTGTACAGGCTTTTTGTATGCCCTGGCGACAGCCGATAATTTTGTAAAGTCTGGCCAGGCGAATCGCGCTTTGGTCATCGGCGCAGAAACCTTCTCCCGTATCATCGACTGGACAGACCGGACCACCTGCGTGCTTTTCGCGGATGGAGCCGGCGCGGTAATTCTGGAAGCCGAAGAAGGTAAAGGAACATCGGATGATCGCGGTATTCTGACCAGCCACCTTCATTCAGATGGCGAGAAGCATGACCTCTTGTATGTTGATGGCGGCCCGTCTTCAACCCAATCAACTGGATTCCTTCGTATGGAAGGGAAGGAAGTCTTCCGCCATGCCGTCACAAATCTGGCAAGCGTAGTTGTCGAAGCTTTGGCGGCAACTGGTCTGTCGACCGACGATATTGACTGGCTTATTCCCCATCAAGCAAATAAAAGAATTATTGATGGCACGGGACGTAAACTTAAACTCTCATCTGATAAAGTTGTTGTAACTGTTGATAAACATGGGAATACTTCCGCTGCATCTGTTCCGCTTGCCCTGGATGAAGCTGTTCGGGATGGCCGGGTGCAGCGGGGACAAATCCTGTTGTTGGAAGCTATGGGCGGCGGATTTACTTGGGGTTCCGCGTTGGTTCGCTGGTAAAACGCGAATCTCTTCCCAATCTTGTTGGATTTGGCGGATGAAAGCCTCATCGATTTCAACTAGTTACAGTGTTTTATTGCGAAAAACCGCATTTTATGGCCACAACTGTTAGTATTTACTCCTTTATTATTGACGCAAAGACAGCCTGTGTTAGTTCTTAATTGGGAGTAACAGGGTGGTATCATGACAAAAAATACATTGACCAGAGCAAATTTGGCAGAAGCTGTGTATCAGCAAGTCGGACTTTCGCGCAATGAGTCCTCCGATCACGTAGAAGCCGTGCTCGCAGAAATCTCTAATCGATTAGTGGGCGGTGAAACCGTTAAAATTTCTTCCTTTGGCAGTCTTCAGGTTCGCCAGAAGAACGGTCGGGTCGGACGCAATCCGAAAACCGGTGAAGAAGTACCTATTAATCCGCGCCGGGTCCTCGTCTTCAGGGCATCGCATGTCCTGAAAGATAAAATTAATAACGGCAACCGCGAGGACTGATCTATATGGCCTCAGGGCAAGGAAATTCTGACGCGAAGAAGGTGCAAAAGTCGCCGGATGCCTTTCGTACGATTAGTGAGGTTTCTGCCGAGCTTGATGTACCGCAACATGTGTTGCGATTCTGGGAAACCAAATTTAAAATCGTTAAACCTCTGAAAAGGGGTGGCGGTAGGCGGTATTACCGGCCTTCTGATGTAGAATTAATCCGGGGCATCCGGGATCTACTTTACAAAAATGGGTATACGATCAAGGGCGCGCAAAAACTGCTGAAAGAGCAGGGGAGCAAAATGACGTCCGGCGGAAATGTTGATGCGATGGTCACCGCGGCGCGCCAGGACGCGAATCCAGCTCTGGCACGCGCGGCGGAAACAAACCAAGGTTCAAGCAGTGGTGTGCCGGACGACAGTCGGGGAAAACTTCGCGCAATTCTCAGTGACCTCCAGGGCATGAGAAAAATGCTCGGCTGAGCTGGAATAGAGATCCTTTTCTGCTAATAGAAAAAAGTGAAGAGCGTTGTATAACGGACGTTGCCATTGAGGCGACAGGCCAGTATAGTGCGCCTCCGAAAGCCAGATGTTACCTTGTCGGGCAGTAGCGCAGCCTGGTAGCGCACTTCACTGGGGGTGAAGGGGTCGTGAGTTCGAATCTCGCCTGCCCGACCAAAATAAAAGCCTTGATTTCTGCGGAAGTCAGGGCTTTTTATTGGCAGGTTTTCAACGATTATTTGAGCATTTCCCGGTTTTTTGTTAGCGATTTGATATTCAGGTGCAGCTTCACTTTTGGACGCAATTGATTTTCTAGCTAGTCGGACCCATTCTAGCCGGGAAAAGACTAATCTTGCGCGTATCGGCTTAAAAGAAAGTCTTAGGGATAAGTAAGAACTCTGGAGAAATATAAGCTGGCTGAATTTTACCGAATTTGTATCGAAAATTTCTTTAACTGCCCGAACGCAAAAGCGGTTTGATCAAAGAATGTTCGTTATTACTGCTATTTTTTAAGTTATGTCCTTGACGCTAAGAGTATCTCCATTCTACTAATTCTCCTTATTATATTGTTGAGTGGGGATGTATGACGGAATTATTGGGAGCAGGAGATGCGCATATAGCGGGCGTAGACGCTACTCCTGGCCTTGATACGGGCCTGGCAAGTTTGGTGCTGATGCTGAAGTTTTTGGGTATCGCCGTTGATCCGGAACAGATCCGTCATCAATACTCTAATTCCGGTAATTCACTGACATCAAACGATATTTTACGCTGTGCTAAGCATATGGAGGTGAAAGCCCGGGTAATATCAACCAAATGGGCACGACTTTCGAAGCTGCATCTGCCGGCCATCGCAGAGAATAAACAAGGTGAATACGTTATTCTCGGTAAGGTAGGTGAGGGTGAAGTGCTCATTCAGGATCCACACCAAGGCCGTCCTTCTACTTTAAGTCGCGCGGAGTTTGAAGCAGTCTGGTCAGGCCGACTAATCCTGCTGACCACGCGGGCGCGCGAAGCCGGCGAGAACCGGCGCTTTGACTTCACCTGGTTTATCCCCTCTGTCGTACGCTTTCGTCGGTTGTTGATGGAGGTGCTGATCGCCTCCTTCTTTATCCAGCTTTTCGCATTGATCACGCCCTTGTTCTTCCAGGTTATTATTGACAAAGTGCTGGTGCATAAAGCGCTGACGACTTTGGATGTGCTGGTCTTTGGCTTGATTGCCGTGACCGTGTTTGAAGTTATATTGACGACGCTGCGCACCTATGTGCTTGCCCATACCACAAACCGGATCGATGTGGAGCTGGGTGCGAAGTTGTTCAGGCATGTATTGGCGCTCCCGATCGCGTACTTTCAGACACGTCGGGTTGGATTGACCGTAGCGCGGGTTCGTGAGCTGGAAAGCATCCGAGAGTTCCTCACGGGGCAAGCTTTGACGCTGGTCATGGATCTGTTGTTTGCCTTCGTCTTTTTGGCCGTGATGTATTACTACTCACCCATATTGACCTATGTCGTGCTGGCGTCTTTCCCGTTTTACCTTGCTATCACGTTGGCCGTAACGCCGATTTTGCGAAAGCGGTTGCTGGAGAAATTCAGTCGGGGTGCCGAAAACCAGGCTTTTCTTGTGGAAAGTGTTACTGGGGTGGAGACGGTCAAATCCATGGCGGTTGAGCCGCAAATGCAGCGCCGCTGGGAAGAGCAGCTGGCGGGCTATGTGGGCGCGGGGTTCCGGGTTAATTTTCTCGCTAATATCGGTAGTCAGGGTATCCATCTGGTCAATAAGGTGACAACCGCGCTCACCTTGTGGTTCGGCGCGCAAGCGGTAATCAATGGCGATATCACGGTGGGGCAATTTATTGCCTTTAACATGCTGGCCAATCGCCTGACCCAACCGATCTTGCGCCTTTCCCAGATGTGGCAGGATTTTCAGCAGGTGCGCGTCTCTGTGGAGCGGCTAGGGGATATTATCAACACTCCGGCGGAGCCGACGTATCGACCGGGTCGCGTACAGCTTCCCGGTATCGCGGGGAAAATCGAATTTGATCATGTGGGCTTTCGTTATCGTCATGATGGCCCAGAAATTGTTGCAGATCTTTCGCTGAAAGTTGAAGCAGGGGAAGTCATTGGTATTGTCGGACGATCTGGTTCGGGCAAAAGTACTCTCGCCAAGCTTTTACAGCGGCTTTACGTGCCGGAGCGTGGCCGGGTGCTGGTGGATGGCACTGACGTCGCCATGGTCGATCCCAGCTGGCTGCGACGGCAAGTCGGTGTGGTCCCGCAGGAGAGTGTGCTCTTCAGCCGCTCGGTTCGGGATAATATTGCCTTGAGTGATCCGACCATCCCTATGGAGCGGGTGATTGCTGCGGCGAAGCTTGCGGGCGCTCATGACTTTATCCTGGAGCTGAATGAAGGCTATGATAGTGAGATTGAGGAGCGGGGCCTTAATCTTTCTGGCGGGCAGCGTCAGCGTATTGCGATTGCGCGGGCGCTTGTCACCTCGCCGCGTATCCTGATCTTCGATGAGGCAACCAGTGCGCTCGATGCTGAAAGTGAAGAACTGATCCAGCAGAACATGGCCCATATCGTTAAGGGGCGCACCACCTTTATTATTGCCCATCGCATGTCCGCTTTACGAATAGCGGATCGAATTATCTCCATGGATAATGGCCGCATCGTCGAGGACGGGCCACCAAAAGAATTGCTGAAGCAAAAAGGATTGTTCCGCCACCTCTATGACAAGCAGCTGGGGGGTCTCAACGATGTTTGAGGGACTGAGACGCATCGCGACGGTCTGGCGCGAAGCCAAGAAGGCAGATGATGCCCGCGTCAAGATAAAGCGCCAGCGACAGGATTATGAGTTCCTGCCTGCGGTGATTGAGGTGATGGAGACACCGGCCTCTCCGGTAGGGCGCACGGTTATGATTAGTATTGGCGCCTTTCTTTTGATCGCAGCCTTGTGGGCGTGGTTTGGCAAAATCGATGTCGTCGCCTCGGCCAGCGGTAAGGTGATCCCCACAGACTATGTCAAATATATCCAATCTTCGGAAATCGGCGTCGTTCGCGCCATTTATGTGCGCAACGGTCAATCCGTCGGCAAAGGCGATATCTTAATTGAGCTTGATCCGACAGATAGTAGCGCCGATCTGGATCGGCTTCATCAGGAGCGTATGACAGCCGCCCTTGAAATTGCGCGGCTTATCGCACTGCTCAATCCGAAAAGCGAACCGGCAAAATTATTTGTGCCACCAGAAGGCGCAACGCCAGCACAGATCTCTTTGCAGCGTCGCCGCATTGATAACGAGATCACCGAAGACAAGACCCGCATCAGTTACTACAGGCAAGAGGGCGCTCGGCTAAAGGCGCAGCTCCGTGTGGCGGAGGCGCGTATTGAAAAATTACGCACCACCTTGCCTTATATTGAGCAGCAGGTGGAGGCCATTGCCACTTTGGAGAAAAAAGGCTTTGCCTCTAAACTCCGGTTGCTGGAGCTACAACAAGTCCAAGTTGAATCTGAGCAGGATATCGCTACTGAGCTCGCGGGCATCCATGAATCGCGCTCTGCTATCAAGGCGAGTGTACATGAATTGGCACGTGAAGAGGCAGAGATCCGCTCAAACCGGCTGGATGAACTGGTGGAATCGGAGCGTCAATTGAAGGCGGTCACGCAAGAGCTTTTGAAGGCGGAGCGCCGCAGTTCTCTCCGTAAACTCACCGCGCCAGTGGCTGGTACGGTCCAGCAACTATCCATCCATACAGTGGGCGGGGTGGTCGAGGCAGCGAAGCCATTAATGGTCATTGTCCCCAAGGATAGCAAGCTCGAGGTAGAGGTCAAAATCCTCAACCGTGACATCGGCTTTGTCAAGGTTGGGCAAAACGCCGAGATTAAGCTGGAGGCCTTCCCCTATACTAAATATGGGGTGATAAATGGCAGAGTTCTGCATATCTCGGGTGATGCCATTGCCGATGAACAGCTCGGTCTGGTTTATGATGCTCGCATTGAAATGAACGCTGCCGCAATCCAGGTGCAGGATAAAATGGTCAACATTACCGCCGGTATGGCGACCACTGTCGAGGTTAAAACTGGCAACCGTCGGGTCCTTGAATATATCCTGACGCCGCTGCTGCGATATAAAGCCGAAGCGTTGAGGGAAAGGTGATGGATATGCAAATCGCCCAATCCTCAGATTACGTTGCATCCAGCCAGCTTAAGGCTTCTTATCAGACGCTGCAGAGCATTGAACCAGACGATTTTTTCGCGATGTATTCCTTGTTTTCTCGATACTACGACGGCACGTCGCTTGAAGAATTTAGTGAAGATTTCAAAGTGAAAAGTGGTGCAATCATACTCCGCGATGGGACAGGATCTATCCAAGGGTTTTCAACCCAGGAAATTAGTGAATTTGCGTTTGAAAATGAGCGCTACACAGTCATTTTCTCTGGTGATACCATCGTTGATCATCATCATTGGGGGCAACAGGCACTAAATTATGAATGGATGCGGTTTACCGGTGTTACTAGTCGCAACATGAATACGGAAAAGTTATACTGGTTCCTTATTGTAAAGGGTCACCGAACTTATCGTTATCTGCAAGCTTTCTACAAAAACTTTTATCCAGCTTATAATCTAGATACGAATGAAATGGATCAGAAATTGCTGCATTTCCTGGCTGCAGACAAGTACAAGCAAAACTATTGTGCAAATTCGGGCGTCGTTAAGTTCGCGGCCGCGAAGTGTCGGCTAAAAGATGAATGGGCGGAGATTCCATTGAAAGATCGTCCACGCCCAGCTGTCCAATATTTTCTGAAAAGAAATCCGGGATACCAAAGAGGCGATGAACTCGCGTGCCTATGCCAGCTTTCAGCGGAAAACCATCGACCATTTGTACGCCGGCTTTTTTTGAATGCACAGAGTGTGGGTTAACCATTCTAGACGACTATTTTTTTTGTAAAATATGCTTTAAAGGAGTCGAAAATTTCTCTGCGAAAAAAAACGATTTCGTTCTTGGTAGGTGTGAAAGGTAGTTGTACATCACCAACTTTGAAAAAGGGATCTCGCTGGATAACAATTGCTAATCATTTTAGGTGGAGTGGCTAGGAACGGGCACCGATTGGTGAATGATGAAAAAGCAATTTTTACGATATACTTCGAGGGAACAGTACTTTAACTTATTCAATTATTAGGCGCTAGAATAATGAAATTCATTCGTCGGTTATCACATGGTAGAGGGTAAAGGGGTGTTTTTATTGGAGGAAGAATGTGAGGCATGACAAAGAATTCAAAAGCAGGGGTAACTGTTCGCCAAAAACCAGGCGGAAAGATATTTTTAAAACCCAAAAAACCTGTTTCTCTTGTGATGCTGTCAAGTGGCCTGGATAGTCTCTATGCACTGGTCAAAATTTTGACCGAAACTGACGACATAGTCCTCGTGCATCATGTTCACATTATAAATAATGAAAACCGTCATGAAATAGAGGCGACGCGCACGCGGCAAATTGTTGACTGGTGCCAAAAGAAATACCGCAGGTTCCGCTATTCTGAATCCACCATAAACCATACAGGCTTCACGGGCTTTGGCTTTGACATCATGTCCGTTGCGTTCGAGGCAGGGATGGTCTGCCGATCCTTTTATCAGGCCAATAATTATCCCGTCAGCAAACTCCTCACCGGCTGGTGCACGGAGGAGGAGCCGTATCCAGGTCGGGCACCTCATGTCAAAGCTGTAGTTGCCGCCAACAGCTTTCCCTACGAGCCACCAAATTTTTTTTTCTTTGATCGGGTAACGAAGATGGAGGAGGCACGGTATTTGCCTCCAGAGCTTGTTAGTTTATCTTGGACATGTCGACAACCGGTGATGTTACCGGACGGAGATGTGGAGGAGTGCGGGAAGTGCGCCTCTTGTGAGATAATGCAACCAATATATTCGATGCAAAAAAAGGCAGTTGGTAGCTGATCAAACAGGCAATATTCTAGAGTAAGTGAAGTTCGAAGCTACAGATTAAGTGTGTTAGGTCGTATTTAGAAGTAAAATTAGGTCATGGGTTCACTAGAAATTCACGGTTCGAAAATAAAAATTGCATCTTTGCAAAAAGTGACGATTGTCATGCTTTCTGGTGGTGTAGATAGTGTTTATGTTCTGGCAAAGCTTCTTAAGGAGACCGAGGATATTGTTCTCGTCCATCATATCCATATTATAAATAATGATGGTAGATTTAAAGTTGAGGATCAAAGATGCAAGAAGATTGTCGAGTGGTGTAGGAAAAATTATCGGCCATTTGGATATTCTCAGTCGGCTATTGATCATCGTGGTTTATTCCGCCGTGGATATGATGTTATTGGGGTTGCGTTTGAAGCGGGTATCATTGGAAGATCCTACTTTTCAAAATTTTCTAAATCTGTGGACAGATGGATTTTCGGGCTTTGTAAGGAAGAGGATCTACCCGAGGATCGTGTCTTCCATATTCGTAAGGCGTGCGAGGCGAGTAGTTTCCCGTACCCACCTCCCGAGTTGTATCGGCTGCCTATAATATCTAAAGCAGATCAGATAAAATATCTACCGCAAGAGCTAAGGGACTTATGCTGGACATGCCGAACTCCTATTTGGCGGTCTGATGGCGAATTCGAAGAATGTGGGCGTTGTCCGACCTGCCTGATCATGAAAACAACTCGCAAAGAATTATCAGAGATGCCTGAGGACAATCCGATTGTTGTTTCAAGCTTGGAAAATGTTTTTCAATTGGCTGTTGAGGAATAAACAATGAGTGAGGGCCGGATTAAGAACTTCACAAGAAAGAATGAAAATATTGAGATTTCCGGGAATAATATTTCAGTTCGCTCACAACGACCCACTGCGACACTCGTCATGCTTTCTGGTGGAATTGATAGCGTCTATGTGCTTGCCAAAATACTGAAAGAAACGGATGACATTGTGATTGCCCACCACATCCATATGGTGAACGGCGAAGGACGATTTAAGGTGGAGGCGCAAAGCTGTATAAAAATTGTCGACTGGTGCCGAAAGAACTATCGAGAATTTGGATATTCTGAAACAGCTATAGATCATCGCGGTTTATTTTCCATGGGCTATGATATGATCGCTGTCGCTTATGAAGCCGGAATTATTAATCGAGCCTTTGAAGGAAAATACGGGCGATCACTTGATCGCTGGGTTTGTGGCTGGTGTGCTGAAGAAAAACCGATGCCCGGCCGCGCTCCACATACAATTGCCATGTGTGCCGCGAGTAGCCATCCTGCCGAGCCTCCTGAGTTGTTTCATCTGCCGGTTATCTCCAAAGCCGATCAAATCAGATATTTGCCTGACGCCTTACTTGATCTCTGCTGGACATGTCGTCGCCCAATTTGGAATGAAGACGGCAGCTTTGATGAATGTGGAGAATGCATAACGTGTGAGCTTATGAAAGACGTACGGCAGGAGCTGGCCATAGCACCTGAATTATAACCCCTTTTGGTTATATTATAATTCACACAAATAATATTATGGGTTGCGTAACGCGAATTGATATGGTTTTATAATCGCATAAGAACCACGCGTGTAAGGGGAATTTATTGCGCAGCGTCGGACGATCGGGGGGAGTTCTTTCAAGGGGAAGTAAGCAATTTAATTTCACAATTAATGATTGATCGAATCTCAGGATTTATGAGCGTTTGATTGGGTGTTTTTATGATTTTTCAAGCTTTCTGTAATCCTGTATCCTGATGTCTGGACGTGCCCATCGCACGATTTTGTATATGTCTTGTCAGGAACCAGTATGTCGAAGTCCCCAGGGAAATCTCCCGCAAAATCTCCAAAGAAAAACAAGCAAGATGAGCTCTCGGCTGCGGCCAATGTCTTAAAGAATAATCTCAATATCGATGAAGAGGCTATGAAAGCCGCGGCTCGTGACGCCGTGGAAAAAGCCGCCGCGGCGGCGCAGGCGACCACCGGAAGCGGTCTTGGCGGCAACCCTCATTTGGGCGCAGCGCC
>NZ_JBALWD010000051.1:0-18795 GCF_036960985.1 Sneathiella sp.
GCTTTGTATCTGCCTCTAAACACTTGGCATACTCAACGTCTTTCTGCTATACTGCACGGAATGATTCCGGAACATGTTGCATGTGCCAAAAATTCTGATTCAGGTTTACGAATCAATTTGTTAAGGCACCAGCAATAATTCCGAAAATCAGAGTATGAAATTATCGTTGTTGGCCGCTATCAGCCTAGATGGGGGTCATTTTTGAGTTTTGCCTTTAAGCCTAGTTGAGCCCATGAAACTGACCATTGAACGTAGCGCTTTTCTCTCATCCTTGAACCATGTGCAAAGCGTTGTAGAACGCCGGAATACTATCCCCATTCTATCTAATATTCTCCTGAATGCGCGAGATGGTTACCTCGGGTTGACTGCCACCGATCTGGATATCGCGATTAGCGATAAAGTGGCAGCAGATATAACAACCGAGGGGTCAATTACCGCCCCCGCCCATCTTTTGTATGATATTATCCGAAAGCTCCCTGAAGGCAGTCAGGTAGAGCTCGACTACAAAAGCGATGATGGGAGGATTGCAATTCGTTGCGGGCACTCCCAGTTTGCTTTGTCCTGCTTGCCGCAAGATGATTTTCCAATTATGGAGTCGGGTGAGCTTCCGCATAACTTCACCTTATCTACCAGTGTTCTTAAGCGCCTTATCGATAAAACACGGTTCGCTATCTCAACCGAAGAAACGCGCTATTACCTGAACGGCATATACCTGCATGCTGCGGACATCGACGGCGTACCGGTTCTGCGGGCCGTCGCCACCGATGGCCATAGATTGGCTCGGGTTGAAACGCCTATTCCGTCGGATGCTCAAGGAATGCCGGGTATAATTATCCCTCGCAAGGCCGTGAATGAAATTCGAAAATTGATAGACGATATGGATGGCGATGTCGCAATTTCGCTTTCCGATACGAAAATTTGTTTCTCGTTTGCCGACTCACTGCTCACCTCCAAGCTTATTGATGGAACTTTCCCGGACTACGAACGGGTAATCCCTGCAGGCAATGACAAAGTTCTTGAGCTAGACGGCAAATCTTTTGCACAAGCGGTAGACCGTGTATCTACAGTATCGACTGAAAAAACCCGAGCGATCAAACTGACATTGAGCAATGACCGGATTACATTATCCGCAACTGGATCAGATGCAGGAAGCGCAACCGAGGAAATTACGGCAACATATACATCTGGCGATATGGAGATCGGGTTTAATTCTAAATATCTTCTGGATATCACTGGCCAAATTGAAGGAGAAAATGCGCATTTCGTTCTTGCGGATGCTGGATCCCCGACAATCGTTAAGGATAGCGCCGATGACGGCGCGCTTTATGTTCTCATGCCAATGCGCGTTTAATGCAAAGGATGGCCGCTTAACCGGAGTATTACGTGTCTGCTTTTGCCATTACGCGCCTGATTTTGACCGATTTTCGAAATTACGACTATTTGAAAGTTGAAACAGACGACCGGCCCGTAGTTTTGACAGGGCTAAATGGTAGCGGCAAAACGAACCTTCTGGAGGCGATTTCTTTCCTGACGCCAGGTCGAGGCTTACGGCGAGCACGGCTAGGAGATGCTGCCAACAAGATGGGGGCGGGGCAGTGGGCGGTTGCCGCAGATGTGCAGTCTCCACTTGGAACAACAACGTTGGGGACGGGCCTTACGGCCAGCCCTTCAGAAAGTGGAAGCAAGGAAACCGCAGATCGACGGTCCGTTAAAATTGACGGGCAAATGATGAATAGCTCAGCAGCGCTTGCTGGCCAAGTGCGGGTTAACTGGCTGACCCCCCAGATGGATCGACTTTTCCAGGAAGGGGCAAGTGGGCGGCGGCGGTTTCTGGACAGATTGACGTTTGGATTTGATCCTGCGCACGGCAAGAGAACGACAGTTTTTGAAAAAGTAATGCGAGAGCGGAACAGATTATTGAAGCAAGGGCATTATGACAAACACTGGGTTATGTCACTAGAACGTACCCTATCAGAATCTGGAGTTGCGATAGCGGCAGCAAGGCAAGAGGCAGTGGACAGGTTGAATGCAGCAATGACAGTTGGCGGAACAGGACATGTTGCTAGTGCCTTTCCAAAAGCAGACCTTAATATTTCCGGCACTATCGAAGATTGGTTACAGAATATGCCGGCATTGGCGGCGGAAGATACGTATCGAGAAAAGCTTCAAACAAGTCGTCATATCGACGAAAAGGCTGGAAGTACAACGTTGGGACCGCACAGGAGCGATTTGGGTGTTCGGCACAAAGACAAAGACCTTCCGGCGGATCTTTGTTCGACTGGAGAACAAAAAGCACTGCTGATCTCGATTGTTTTAGCCGATGCAAGATTGCAGGCCGGACAACAGGGGCAGGCGCCAGTTCTGTTGTTAGACGAAATAACGGCCCATTTGGACCAGACACGTAGACAGGCCTTGTTTGACGAAATTGAGCAAATGAAGGCTCAGGCTTGGATGACGGGAACAGATTATTCTCTTTTTGCCGAACTTGGCGACAGAGCACAGTATTTGACAGTTGATAACGGCACCGTTAACACGCGGGCTGCTGACTGAAAGAGGAAATTAGGGTAATGAGTAACAAACAAGACCAAAGTAATGCGGAAGATTATGGCGCCGATTCCATCAAGGTTCTAAAAGGCCTCGATGCCGTTCGGAAGCGTCCTGGCATGTATATTGGCGACACCGACGATGGGTCTGGTTTACATCACATGGTGTATGAGGTTGTAGATAATGCCATCGATGAGGCGTTGGCGGGTTATTGTGATCTCGTGTTTGTCGCGCTGAACCCTGACGGTTCCGTTACGGTACGGGATAATGGCCGCGGAATTCCTGTCGATATTCATGAAGAAGAAGGAGTCTCTGCTGCGGAGGTGATTATGACTCAGCTTCACGCGGGCGGTAAATTTGACCAGAATTCCTATAAAGTTTCTGGCGGCTTGCATGGTGTTGGCGTTTCGGTGGTCAACGCCCTGTCCACACGACTTGATATGAAGATCTGGCGAAACGACAAAGAGCATCTTTTAAGTTTTGAACATGGCGAACCTGTTGGCTCACTGGAAGTAGGCGATGACGCAATAGGGAAGTCTGGAACAGAAATCACTTTCACGCCATCCCCTGGAACTTTTACGAATATCAAGTTTGAATTCTCAACTCTGGAACATCGGCTGCGTGAATTAGCCTTCCTGAATTCAGGTGTTTACATTCAGATAAACGATTTCAGATCGGCTGAGCCCGTCACAGTTGACCTCCATTACGATGGTGGTATTTCAGCATTTGTTGAGTATCTCGATCGCTCGAAATCCCCTCTAATTGGCCAGACTATTGATTTTAGTGCAGAGCGCGAAGACGTCACGGTTGAGGCGTCATTGCAATGGAACGACAGTTATCATGAGAATGTTCTGTGTTTCACAAATAATATTCCACAGCGTGATGGTGGTACTCATTTGGCCGGATTCAGGGCTGCATTAACCCGGACTATCAATCAATATGCGACTTCCAGTGGGTTGTCGAAAAAGGAAAAAGCAGTAATTACGGGCGATGATGCTCGCGAAGGGCTTACCTGCGTTGTCTCAGTGAAAGTACCTGACCCAAAATTTTCCTCGCAAACCAAAGACAAGCTGGTTTCCAGTGAAGTGAGACCTATTGTTGAAAGCAGTGTTTTTGAGGCCCTGACCCAATGGTTCGAAGAACATCCGAACGACGCCAAAATAGTTATCTCAAAAGTATTTGAAGCCGCCGCAGCACGAGAAGCGGCCCGAAAAGCACGAGAGCTTACACGGCGAAAAGGCGCACTGGATATCTCCAGCCTGCCCGGCAAACTTGCTGATTGCCAGTCTAAGGATCCGGCGATCTCCGAACTTTTCCTTGTGGAAGGGGACAGTGCGGGTGGTTCCGCCAAACAGGGCCGGGACCGTCACAATCAAGCTGTCTTACCGCTGAGGGGTAAAATCCTCAATGTTGAACGAGCGCGATTTGATCGCATGTTATCCTCAACAGAAATCGGAACGATGATTACGGCTTTGGGCACAGGTATTGGGCCGGAAGAGTTTAATATCGAAAAAACACGATACCATAAGATTATCATAATGACCGATGCGGACGTCGATGGTTCCCATATCCGCACGCTTTTACTGACATTTTTCTATCGTCAAATGCCCGAACTGATCGAAAAGGGATATCTCTATATTGCGCAGCCCCCTTTGTACAAAGTCGCACGCGGCAAGTCTTCTGTGTATCTAAAAGATCAACAGGCGATGGATGACTACCTTATCGAGCAGGGAATTGAAGACGTCGTTCTTGAACTTTCTTCCGGAGAGCAACGTAGCGGCCAGGATTTATTGGAATTAATAACCCGCGCGCGACAGGCGCGAGATCTTATTGACGCAATTGCTCGCCTTCAGAACCGATCGGTTGTTGAACAAGTGGCCATCGCCGGGGCGTTAAACGACGACGTTCTTAGTGATCCGGAAAAAGGACCTGAAGCTGCCAATTTTATTGCCCGCCGTTTGGACACCATTTCCTCGGAGACCGAACGCGGTTGGGTCGGCGAGGTTTTGCCAGACCATAGCCTTAAATTCAGCCGCGAAGTTCGCGGCGTTACAGAAGTCCAGCTAGTAGACAGTAATTTGATCCATTCTGCTGAAGCGAGACAGCTTAATTCAATGAAAGACGAATTGCAGGCCATTTACGCTGCGGCATCGACCTTCGTTCACAAAGATAAGCGGGAAATTGTCAATTCTCCGCTGGAACTCATGGATAAGGTTTTGACGCTCGGAAAGCGTGGATTGACAATGCAGCGGTATAAGGGCCTCGGCGAAATGAATCCCGATCAGCTGTGGGAAACAACGCTTGACCAAGATGCTCGAACTTTACTACAGGTGCGCGTTAATCATGGCGATGAAGCAGATCAGGTTTTCTCCACGCTTATGGGCGATGTTGTGGAGCCTCGACGGATCTTTATTCAAGAAAATGCACTAAAAGTGGGCGTTCTCGATGTTTAAGGTTAATTATTGAACAGGATAAAATCTCATTTTTGCCGCAAATGAGGTGGATACTCCGGCGTGAAGAAACAATTTTAGTAATTAGGACCTGAGTAAAGCAACTCATGAAAAAAGCCTCTAAAAGATCCGCCGGTAACTCTTCCCTAACGGTGCCTGGACGCTCGACTTATCCACAGCGCGGCAAAAGTAAAAACGCGAAACTGGCGACGACACGCAGGAAACCGGTTGCGCGGAAAAAGGCCGCCGCTCCTAAACGCAAACGTTCGGCACCGCCGCCGTCACGAGGTTGGGCTGGGCCTATTCTAAATTGGGGCGGCACTTTTGTTGTCTGGGGAATTCTAATCCTCGGTCTCTTTCTAGGATATTTCGCTTATACGCTTCCCGATATTTCTGGAATTGGTGTTATCGAAAAACGCCCTTCCATGGTTCTACAAACGAAGAATGGTGATCGGTTCACCACATATGGCGATTTGTACGGCGATATGTTACCGATCGAAGAAATACCTAGTTCCATGAAAGAGGCCGTACTGGCAACAGAAGATAGCCATTTTTATGATCATTTTGGTGTAAATCCAGTAAGCCTGACACGAGCGGCTTGGCGGAATTATCAAGCGGGGAAAGTTGTCCAGGGCGGCAGCACGATAACACAACAATTGGCGAAAAACCTGTTTCTCACACCTGAACGAACCATGGGACGTAAAGTCCGTGAACTGCTCCTCGCCTTTTGGCTGGAAACGGACTACACCAAAGATGAAATTCTCGCACTTTATCTAAATCGCATGTATTTCGGCTCCGGCACATACGGAATTGACGCCGCATCGCGTAAGTATTTCTCGAAACCGGCAACTCAATTAACAACTGCTGAATCAGCAATGCTCGCGGGGCTTTTGAAAGCGCCAACCTATTATGCGCCAACTTTAAGTCTTGAGCGCGCTCAAAATCGCGCCAGTGTCGTGGTCGGACGTATGGTTGACGAAGACTTTTTGACCGAAAGCCAGGCGTTGGCCGTTTTAGCCAAACCCGCCACTTTAAAAAACGTATCGCGCGATTTTCGCAATGTCCGGTATTTTGCCGATTGGGCCGTTAGCGAAGTCCAATCCTACATCGGCCGGACTGACAAGGATCTGATTGTCACCACGACGTTAGATTTGCAAATGCAGCGGGATGCGGAAATGGCCCTGGAAAATCGTTTGAAGGCTGATAGCAAGCTCAAAGACGTAGAGCAGGGGGCCTTCGTTGCCATGCACCCCAACGGCGCTGTCAAAGCTATGGTCGGTGGCCGAAGCTATTCGAAGTCAGTATATAACCGGGCGACCATTGCTCGTCGGCAACCCGGATCCGTCTTTAAGACCATTGTCTATCTTGCTGGATTTGAGAATGGGTTGGCACCAGATGATACTTTCACGGACGGGCCTATCAATATTGACGGCTGGAAACCCAACAATTACACGAAAAAATACAATGGTGACATGAGCCTGCGTGAAGCCTACGCCCGCTCCATCAATACCGTGGCCGTCAAAGTTACAGAAAGCATCGGACGAGATAAAGTGGCAGATATGGCCTCTAATTTGGGATTATCTGGTAATTTTCCTCTGCATCCATCTATTTCCCTTGGCACGAATGAAGTCTCTTTGCTCGAAATGACGGCAGCTCACGCCATTATCGCGAATGGCGGCACGCGTGTTTTGCCCTATGCCGTTCTTGAGATCCGCGAAAAAGGCGGAGATGTTTTGTATACCCGTCAAAGCTCCGGCCAGGGCCGCGTAATCAGCGCAAGCACAGTGAACAAAATGCAGGACGTAATGACCGCTGCCATAAAATGGGGAACTGGTAAGGCGGCTAATCCGGGGTTTGCCGCCGCCGGAAAAACCGGCACGACGCAGGATTACCGCGATGCCTGGTTTATAGGCTTTACGCCGGATCTAGTCGCAGGCGTATGGTTTGGAAACGATAATGGATCAACCACCAAGCGGGTTAATGGCAGCAATTTACCTGCTGTCGCTTGGAAAGATTTCATCCAACATAGTAATACGTCTCAGGCGATTGCTTTTGCCAAAGTTGAAGAGGAACCGGATACTTCCAGCCTATGGCAGAAAATTGTAAACTCGTTCAGCAAGAAACCAGGATCGGACGCCGATTTCGAAACGCGCACCACAGCTAATCGGATCAACACATACGATTACCCTGATGAGCGGACTAATCGACCTTAGTGATTTTGTTTCTGACGACCAACAACCACAATCTGAAAGACGAGACACGACAAGAGGCCCATCAACGCTATGGCGGAAACCATGGCCAGCTGCGTGCCGTCGTAAAGCAAAGCAATTACATAACCCAGTAGAGCCGCGAACCCCATCATCAAGAACCCCATAAAAGCGGAGGCAAGACCGGCTTTTTCTGGAAAAGGCGCCATGGCACCTGCTTGTGATTGCGGTAAAACCAGGCCAAGACCAATTGAGAACATCACCATCGGACCCATCACAGCAGCCACGTGGTTTATCTCAACGATACAGGCAGCCAGCATCAAGCTTCCCCCAACGGCAGAAATTCTTGTTCCAATTTTTAGAGAAAATATCAAACCGCGCCGCGCTGTTAATGCCGGCCCTATCAACGTCCCGGCCATAAAACCAAGCACGCCCATTCCGAAAAAATATCCGAAATGATCGGCTGCTACGTCAAACACTTCGATTAGAACAAGCGGCGATCCGGAAATAAAGGCAAACAAACCGCCGAAGCAAAGCCCGCCGGAAACAGCAAAGCCCATAAATTCCGGATTTTTCGCAAGGGTTCGATAATTTATAAATATATGCGCCGGCCGCAGTGCATTTTTGTCTTTAGCCAAATGAGATTCATCAATCAATAAAATAACGGCGAGCGCGACGAGAAGCCCCGCGCAACCTAAAAAGACAAAAACGGACTGCCATCCGTAGAATGCCGCCAGATATCCTCCCAGAATCGGCGCAATAGCCGGCGCAAACCCCATGATAGTGCCCATGCGCGATAATTGTTTTGCAGCCAAATCACGTTGATACAAATCTCGGACCATTGCCCTGGGGACAACAATCGCTGCACAAACACCCAATGCCTGAATAAACCTGAACAAAATAAATTCATCAATATCCTCCGCAAGCAGACAGGCGAAACTGGCGGCGACAAAGACCAAAAGGCCCGAAATCAAGATTGGCTTTCGTCCAAACCGGTCTGTTAGCGGCCCATAAATCAACTGGCAGCCCGCAATAGTAAAGGTAAAGATGCTCAGGGTTAATTGAACTTCTGCAACACTTGCACCAAATACTTCTGCCAGGAGAGGAAAGGTTGGCAGATACATATCCGTAGACAACGGCCCAATAGCAACGGCCGCTGACAAGAACACGGTAAAGGATATGGATTGTGGAGACAGACGCATATGCTGACTTTTCTATAATAAAGCTGCTTCAAGTGTTACTTTGGAGGTTACGGGCCGTATCGGTGAGCTTCTGGTCCATGCCGAGTAAGCCACTTTTTTGCAGCCTTCACGTCAGTATTCAAACCGTTTACGACACCCCAGAATTGCGCGGAATGGTTCATGTGCCGTAAATGGGCTACCTCATGGGCGACAACATAATCCAACACAAACTCCGGCATTAAAAAAAGCCGCCAGGAAAAGTTTAGTTGGCCCGTTGAGGAACAACTGCCCCATCTTGTTTTCTGATCACGAAGGGTAATTCCTGTATGCATGACGCCTAGTTGGGCCGTATAATTTAGAACCCTTGGGGTGATTTCACGTTTAGCCGCCTTTTTAATCCAGTCCTTTATACGGCGTGGCACATGCTCAATTTGACCCGTTACGAAAATCTGGCAATCCTCAGACCAAACGAGTCCGCGTTCGTTGGGAACATGCTTGATAATATGTGGCGTTCCAAGAAGAGGAAGTTTTGATTCAGGTAAAAATGGTATTGTTTCCGGTATTTTTTCTATTTTTTCTGCGACCCACGGAAGTTCCCGTTTCAAAAAGGCGAGGCCTTCTTTTGTTGAGGCCCGTAGCGGCAATATCAAGACAACGCCGGCTTGCCGATCAATGCGTAATTTAAGACGGGAGGCACGGGGACTGTGTTTTATTTCAACGGGTACTTGGCGCTGTTCCAGTTGTAAGTAGGGATGAGGTCCGTCGATATACTCAGGAAAAGCTGTCAAACTGCTTGAGCTGCGAAGTTTAAACACAACGGTCTCTCATGCTATGTCTTCTTCTGGCCAGTCAACAATATGATCTTCAAGATCTCCGGCCTTTCTTTCGGATGTCGCACGACCGCGGACCGAGATTCCAGCTTCATGTACAGTATTTGGATTATTCGACACAAGCGGATGCCACCAGGCAAGTGGTTTCCCCTCTGAAAGAAGCCGATAAGCGCAGGTTTTAGGCATCCACCGTAAAGTTGGTACGATCTCCGGTGTCATGGTTATACAGTCGGGAACAAGAACAGAGCGATCCGGGTAACGCGTGCATTGGCATGTCCCCATGTCAAGAAGGCGGCACGCGACATCCGTATAGGCAAGCTCCAGCGTATCTTCATCTTCCAATTTCAGAAGGCAGCATTTAGCACAGCCATCACACAATGATTCCCATTGTGTCTTGGACATATCTTCCAATGGGACCGTTTCCCAAAAAGGCGCATCAATCTCCACATTATTATTCTTTGTCAGTCGTCAGGCTTTCTTTTTTGCAGGTGCTTTCGCAGGATTTTTATGCACAGCAACCGTTTTGTGTGCCTCAACCTTAGCTGTTTTCGGAGCCACAGCAACTGGTTTTTCCACGCTCGCCTTCTGAACAGCCGGTGGTGCAGGCTTGACCGTTTCAAGAACCGCGGCTTCTTTCTTTGGAGCCGCTTTTTTCGCCATCGCTGCCTTTTTCGGAGCAGGCAGAGCCGACTTCGCCACCTTCTTTACAGCCGGCGACACAGACTTGACTGTTTTAAGAACCGGAGCTTCTTTCTTTGGAGCCGCTTTTTTCGCAATAGGTGCCTTTTTCGGGGCAGGTGGAGCCTTCTTTGCCACCTTTTTTGGTGCCAATTTCACATTACCTGCTTGTTCCGTATCTTTTTGTACAAGATATAAAGGTGCTGCAGTACCCATTTCATGTTTGAGAATGAAATCTGAAATTCGTGGGGCAATTTCACTATTAAACCGGCGACCATTGAACACGCCATAATGCCCAACGCCCTTTTGTTCATAATGCGCTTTCTTGCTTTCCGGAATATTGTTGCAAATATCATGAGCGGCAACAGTTTGGCCAATACCAGAAATATCGTCCAATTCGCCTTCAACAGTCATCAATGCTGTGTTGGAAATCGCTGAGGTGTCAACAAGGCGATCCCCGCGATACATCATTTCACCTTTTGCCAGCGCTTGTTTTTGAAATACCGTTTCAATGGTCTGCAAGTAATATTCTGCTGTCAGGTCCATCACCGCATTATATTCGGAGTAGAACGCCCTATGTTTGTCAGCGCTATCACCATCTCCTTGTACAAGATGGTCAAACTGACGGGCATGAGCTTCCATATGCCGGTCTAGGTTCATGCTCATAAAACCACTTAGCTGCAGAAACCCAGGATAAACCCGGCGAAATGCACCCGGGTAGCCAATAGGAACGTGGTTGATAACGGTTTTCTCGAACCAATCAAGTGAATGATCCATGGCGAGCTTGCACGGTGCCGTCGGATGTCGACGTGTATCAATTGGGCTGCCCATCAACGTCACTGTTGCAGGAATGTTTGGATTGTCTTCTTCTGCCATCAACGCCGTTGCAGCCAGCACCGGTACGCCGGGTTGGCACACTGCCATGACGTGGGTATTTGGTCCAAGAAACTCGAGGAACTCCTGAACATAATCAATATAGTCATCCAAATCAAAGCGCCCATCAATCAGGGGTACATTGGATGCATCACGCCAATCCGTAATGTAAACGTCATGGTTTTTAATCATGGTTTCGACAGTGCCGCGCAACAGTGTGGCAAAATGTCCTGACATGGGCGCAACAATCAACAGTTTCGGGTCTTTGCGCGTTGTGTCACGTTTAAAATGCTTCAGTTGGCCAAAACATTTCCGCGAAAGATTTTCTTCGGTCACCGCAACTGTTCGACCGTCGACTTCAACCTGACTTATTCCAAACGCCGGTTTCCCATGATATTGCGTCGTTTCCGCGAATAACTCGTAAGCCGCCGCCAAAGTCTGTGCCTGAGGTGTTTCCGCCATAGGATTAAAAGGGCTTCGTAAGACCTGGGATTGCATCTGCGCCGCCATGCGCAACGGAGAAAGAACCATTCTCTGGAACTCATTAAATTGGTAAAGCAACTTATTCTCCTTACATCCATGTTACCGTGCGCTGCAATCAACGCCGGTCTTTTATTTCGCTGCACTGCAACATAATACACGAAAGTTATGGAAACGTTAGCAATATTTGCAACTTTGTGACCTCTCCTATAACAATAGGTCCATATTAAACCTATGTATTCTTCATCGACTGAATTTTAAAAGGCTAATTGTATGAAACTCTATCTGTACGTTTTCGCCTTATTATTGTTTGCAGTTACTCCAGTTTCAGCCCAGTCGATTTTTGGTGGAGATGAAGTTTTCACGGAAGCGGCCAGAGATAATGCGAAAGCCGTCGAAGAATATCTTCTTACGGGAAATAACGTAAATTCTCGAAACAATAAAAAGGTGCCGCTACTAGTCGCTGCCGCCACAGCAGGGGCTGTCAAATCTGTGAAAATATTGATCAAGCATAAAGCGCAAATCGATCTATCAGACAACTTGGGAAATACGGCTTTAATGCAAGCTGCAGCCTACGGTTCGGTAGAAGTGATCGATGTTTTGCTGGCAAACAAGGCGAAAGTTGACGCCGAAAACCGGCAAGGTGAAACCGCTCTTATAAAGGCCGCACACGCCGGTCATCTTGAAGTCATCCAGCTGCTTCTGGAAAATCAGGCGAACACTGGAATTACGGATTTTACGGGACGAACGGCTCTGGACCATGCGGACCAGAACCGTCATCGCGCTATCGCAAAACTATTGCGCGAAAGCAATTAGTTTTAGGGGGCTTCTGCCGCTTTCAACGCTGCCCGTAAACCGTCTGATTGAGCGTTATTCACGCTGCGATCAATGACGATCGCCGTCGGAGTGACCGCTTTACCGTAATAAAGTTCATTCCACTCTTTTTTTGTGGTCAGGACCGAACCGGCAACGGACGCCCCAATAAACAAACCTTTCGCATTCGCGAAGGAGAAAACATCTGAATTCAGATTCGTCGTTGTCGCAGCACCCACAGCCGTCCCGACTGGCCCTACCGCCGCACTCAAATCCGCACCAAGCTTGACATTATTGTTAATTATCGCTTTTACGCCTTTTTCGGTCATCACGACAAGCACCAATTCTTTTGCCTGTGCGCCGAACTGCAGGCCGATACTACCCTGACCCATGGCATAGAAAGCAGGTGACGTCCAATTTCCTTCTTCGTCCTGGCCAAGCAACACGCCGCTACCACCCGCACCGCCGATAAAAAATCCCGCTTCGAGAATTTGTGGGAAAACAACGACACCTTTGGCCACAGCCAATAGTTTCCTAAATTCTCCCAAGTCCGGGTTTTTTGACAAACCCTCGATGGTGAGTTTAGCTTTCTGCACCAACAAATCTTGGTTTTCACCGGCTGTCGCCAATGACGATGTTCCAGCAAAAAGAAGGCCGGCAGCCATAAACGACAAAATTGACCGTCGAACAAGGTTGATCGTTTCTCGCATATCATTATCCTTAATTGGTCTATAACAAGACATCAAGTTTCGTAAAATAAGGTGGTGTTCAATAGTGTCATTAGTATGACTTCGGTGGACAGCAATTAATAGTCGAAAAACAACATGCGCATTAGGAAATCGTGAAATAATGTCTAGCATCTCCGGTAGCAAAGGTGATTTTGACTCTATTATAGGCACATCCAACGGCATGCGGCTGCAAACCCTGGTCTATATCCGGTGGCTTGCCGTTCTTGGCCAAGCCCTCACCGTCTTTATTGTTCATTTCGGCTTCAGCTACGAGATGCCCGTCGTGCCGGTCGCCGCCCTTGTTTCCGCTAGCGCCATTTTGAATATTCTAGTCACTCTTAGCCAGCCAACATCCCAGAGACTATCTGATCGTGGCGCCATTTTATATCTGGTCTATGACATCTTGCAGTTGGCTGGTCTCTTGTATTTCACGGGAGGATTAACAAATCCATTTTCAGTGTTATTCCTCGTTCCTGTCACGATCTCTGCAACCAACCTGTCCCGCCGCGGAACTCTTTTTCTGGGTATAATCACTTTAATCTGTATTTCCGTCCTTGCAGTTATCCACGAACGGTTACCGCTCCCACAAGGTTCGCTCTTACTCTCAACGACATACATTTTGGCAATCTGGGCCGCTCTAGTCCTCGGCACTCTGTTTCTCTCCGGGTATGCCTGGCTCATCGCGGCCGATGCGCGAAAAATGTCAGACGCCTTAACCATCGCCCGGTTTGAGCTGGCACGGGAACAACAATTATCCGCTGTTGGCGGGATTGCGGCGGCAGCGGCCCATGAGCTTGGCACCCCTCTCAATACGATTTTACTGATTTCACAAGAGCTTTCGCAAGATCTTGCCGACGATAAATTACACGCAGAAGACGCCGCGCTTCTACATACCCAAGCGAAGAAATGTGCGGAAGTTCTCGCGCAGCTTTCGAGGCGACCGGATACGGAACGGTTTCTTCAAGATGAAGCACATCACAATTATTTATCCATCGATGATTTCTTCACGTTGATCGCAGAGAAATACCAAGAGCCCGAAAAAAGCATTGAAATTCTCAATCATGGCGATGAAACAAGCAAGCCGAAGCTATTTTCGACGCCGGAATTGCGTCACGGCCTAGGTAATTTGATCAGCAATGCCGCGGAATTTGCAAAAGCCGCTGTGATCATTGATCTTTTTTGGGACGAAAAAACAGTGCGTGCTGAAATCAGAGATGATGGTCCAGGGTTTTCAACGGAAATACTGGCGCGGCTGGGCGAGCCCTATATGTCAAGCCGGCGTGGTAAAGGCGGCATGGGTTTGGGCGTGTTTATTGCCGATATGCTAATCAAAAGGAGCCGGGGCGAGGTGTCTTTTCGAAATGCAAAGCCTCACGGCGCCATCGCCGTGGTGGTCTGGTCACGGCAAAAACTCGAAAAAACCGACCCTTTCACCTGACGCAAAATGTGATACTGTAACCAGATGATATTGGTGCGCCGTTCCGCCGGCGCAAAAAGCTAGAGGAAACAATGGACGACAAGCCTTTATTGATCGTCGATGACGACGAAATATTCCTGAACCGGCTTGGCCGGTCCATGGAAAGACAAGGTTTCCAGCCAACTTTGGCAAGCAGTGTCGCCGATGGCAAGAGATGTGCCGCAGAATCTGCGCCCGATTATGCGGTAGTCGATTTACGCCTTCAGGACGGCAATGGGCTAGAGGTGGTCGAAGCCATTCGTCAGGTCAATAAAGATGCGAGTATCGTCATGCTCACGGGATATGGAAATATTGCCTCAGCGGTCGCTGCGGTTAAGGCCGGGGCCATCGATTATCTGGCAAAACCGGCCAATGTGGAAGATATTGTCAGTGCCTTGCTCGCAGACAAAGACGCCAAACCCCAACCGCCGGAAAACCCCATGTCCGCGGACCGTGTCCGCTGGGAACATATCCAGCGGGTATATGAACTTTGCGATCACAATATTTCGGAAACTGCCCGGCGCCTGAACATGCATCGGCGAACCCTTCAACGCATTATGGCCAAGCGGTCACCACAGTAGAGTATTTATGGGTCTTCAAAATCCTGAACCACGACTGATTTGCGGCGATGCAGCAGACGAAATGTCGAAACTTGCCAGCAATAGCGTTGATCTTATTGTCGCCGACCCGCCGTATAATCTGGGCAAGAATTATGGCAACAACATCGACAGGAAAGACCGGGCCGATTATCGCGCCTTTACGGAAAACTGGCTCGGTCAATGTCATCGGATCCTGAAACCCGGTGGCTCACTCTATTGCTTCATGGGCGTGAAGTTTATCGCCTCTCTTTATGTGATGTTGGAAGAAACACTGGAGATGACGGCGCAAGGCTGGATTACTTGGCATTATACACAAGGCATGGGCCGTAAACGTGGCTTTTCGCCGCGTCATGAAGATATTCTCTGGTTTTCAAAAGGGCCGGACGCCACCTTCAATCTCGACGATGTCCGGGTGCCACAAAAATATTATCGCAAACGCAATAATATGAGCGGCGCCAATCCGGGCGATGTCTGGCAGTTCAGTCATGTTCATTATTGTGCGGCCGAACGCTTGCCCCATCCTACCCAAAAACCCGAAGCCTTGATCGAGCGGATCATTGCCGCCTCATCCAATCCCGGCGATATCGTCCTGGATCCTTTCCTTGGCAGCGGGACAACTGCAAGAGTGGCGAAGGTACTTGGCAGAAAGCCCGTGGGTATCGAGATCAATCCGGATTATTTGGCCATGGCGACCGCGCGTTTGGCCGAACCGTTCGACGGTTTTGACAGCGTTGATCCACGACGCGCCCGCACGTCCCGGGATCTACCCAAAGCGACAGTGGAGGGATAGTCGCCCAAATGCGCGTACTTTTCCTGCATAATAATTTTCCCGCCCAGTATCGGCATGTGGCCCGGCATCTGGCGGAAGACAAGGCCAATCAGGTGATTTTCGCGTCTCATCGGGTGCCGGAAAAAATCCCGGGCGTGGTCAATGTGCAGTTCAAACCACATCGGATAGGCAAGTCGGATACTCACCATTACCTGAGGAACTTTGAAACCGCCGTGATAAACGGCCAGTCGGTCTTTCGCCTCTGTATCAAACTGAAGAAACAGGGGTTTTCGCCGGATATCATCTGCTCACATTCCGGCTGGGGGAACAGTCTGTATGTGAAGGACGTGTTTCCAGACGCCCGCCTGCTCAGCTATTTCGAATGGTATTATCACGCCCATGGCGCGGACGCGGACTTTTTAAAAGACTCCGACGTGGGCTTTGACGATGCTGGCCGCATCCGGACCAAAAACGCCGCATTGCTTATGGATCTCGCCGCCTGCGACTGGGGGCAGGTGCCGACGCAGTTTCAGTTGTCACAAATACCAGATGTGTTTCACCGGAAACTATCCCGGCTGCATGACGGCGTCGATACGGATTTCTTTAAGCCCAACCCTAAGGCCTCGAAAATCATTGGCGATCTCGACGTGAGCGAGGCTTCGGAGATCCTCACCTATGCCACGCGCGGCATGGAGCCGTATCGCGGATTTCCGGAATTTATGCGAGCGGCGGCGTTGCTCATGAAAAAACGCCCAAACCTTCATGTTATCGTCGTCGGCGAGGACCGTGTCGCCTATGGCAAGAAACTGCCAGAAGGAGACGGGTGGGGCAAACGGATGCGGGAAGAATTGCAGCCGGATCCGGACCGTCTGCATTTTACCGGTCATCTTTCCTATGAGGACTATGTGAAAGTTCTCCAGATTTCCACGGTGCAGGCCTATTTAACCGTCCCGTTCGTGCTCAGTTGGTCGCTGATTGAAAGTCTATCGTGTGGCGCCCTGATTGTGGCGTCGGATACGGCGCCGGTGCGCGAAATCATGGAACATGGCAAAAACGGTTTTTTAGCCGACTTTTTTGACCATGAAGCCTTTGCTGCCCAAATTGAAGATGTCTTGAAATCTGCAGATACTCTGGCGCATATTCGAAGCGCCGCCCGGCAAACTGTCCTCGACCATTATGCGCATAAAGATCTGTTGCCGCAGCAATTGCAATTAATCCATGATGTTGCGGCAGGACGAATTCCGCCCGGCAACGCCGCTGCCAAATGACGCACCAAATAACTCTGCGTTTGCAGGCGCGCAACGTTTATACTATTACCGCTAAAGGTAATTCTTTTTGAAAGTAGGCTAAAGTGGATCCGTTAGCATATTTTAACAGTGAACTGGACGATCATGCGGCCGTGCTCGCGCGGACTCATGCTGATATGGCGGACCCTTTTGTTGCCATGCTCGACGCCTGGGTAAAAGCCATCGAAGACGGGCATAAAATCATGTTTTTTGGAAATGGCGGGAGCGCCGCCGATGCACAGCATCTCTCCGCCGAACTTGTGATCCGCTTTATGGATGACCGTAAACCCATCGCCGCCATTGCCCTCAATACTGATACGTCGGCTTTGACTGCCGGGGCAAATGATCTGGGATATGACGCGGTTTTCGCACGGCAAATCGACGCATTGGGAAAAACAGGCGATATCGCCGTTGGCTTCACCACTTCCGGTACCAGCCCGAATATTGTCGCCGCGCTGGAAATGGCACGCACCAAGGGCTTGGTGAGCTGCGCCTTTACCGGGCGAGACGGAGGCCGCATGCCAGACCTTGCCGATCATTGCCTGATTGTTCCGGCCCAGTCTACCCGGCGCATTCAGGAAATGCATATCACTCTGGGCCATATGCTGTGCGGCGCCCTCGAACAATCCCTGAAACTGGTCTGAGGCCCCCATGCAACATCGATCCCATCTTCTCGGCGCACTGGATAAATTCAAGGATATCAATGTTTTAGTGCTTGGTGATGTCATGCTGGACAGATTTGTCTATGGCACGGCGACGCGGATTTCGCCCGAAGCACCGATCCCGGTTCTGAATATCTCCCATCAGGTACAGATGCTGGGTGGGGCCGGAAATGTGGTGCGTAATATCGCCTCGCTAGGCGGAAAGGCCCAGCTGGTCTCCGTTGTCGGGAGCGATGCAGAAGGCGCAGAAATCGAACGCTTATTGGCAGAAGATAGCGCTTTGACGCCACATCTGGTGAAATCAGTCGGTCGACCGACTACGGTTAAATCCCGATTTGTCGCTGATGGTCAACAGCTGCTGAGAAGCGACCATGAGGCGACCCATTCCCTACAGGCGGAAACCGCTGAAAAGCTGCTTGCCGGCTTTGATGAAGCCCTGAAAACCGCAGATATCATTGTCCTGTCCGACTATGCCAAGGGTGTTTTGTCCGATCCGGTCCTGTTTGAAGCCATTGAGCGGGGCAGGCAGGCCGGCATCCCCATCATTGCCGATCCGAAATCTGATGATTTCAGCCGCTATTCCGGTGTCACGTTGATTACGCCCAACCGCAAGGAAATGATCGCCGCCAGCGGCCTGCCCTGTGGCAGCAATGCCGAGGTGGAACGGGCGGCCCTCGCGGTTCTCGCGGCCTCCGGGCTCAAAGCCATTTTGGTGACCCGCTCGGAGGCCGGTATGAGCCTCATATCCGACGCCGCAAGCCATCATATACCCGCCGAAGCGCAGGAAGTTTTCGACGTTTCTGGGGCCGGAGACAGTGTCATTGCCAGTCTTGCATTGGCTCTTGGCGCCACGGCGCCACAAGCCGAAGCGGCCTATCTAGCCAATCTGGCGGGCAGTATCGCCGTCGCCAAATCCGGGACGGCCACGGTCACAACGGACGATCTTCGTGAACGGCTGCATAGCGCAGAAACCCACGGGATTGACCAGAAAATCACCAGCCTCGACCAGACCTTGGAGCGGGTGTCCAACTGGCGCAGTCGCGGGTTGAAAGTTGGCTTTACCAATGGCTGTTTTGACTTGGTACATCCGGGACATATCTCCCTGATCGAGCAATCGAAAGCCGAATGTGACCGCTTGATTGTCGGGCTGAACACAGACGACAGCATCAAACGGCTGAAAGGCCCGGACCGCCCGGTTACTTCTGAGAATTCCCGCGCCATTGTGCTGGCCAGCCTCAG
>NZ_JBALWD010000052.1:0-16747 GCF_036960985.1 Sneathiella sp.
GCAGCAAATGACTTCAACGGCAGTGTCTTCATTCGCCATGTTTTTTATTATGCTGCTGGCGGACCTCAAAGTTTATTGGGTGAATTCGATCAAGCTAAATTCGATGCCGTCGCGCCTAAGGCTTGGGCAATCCTAAACGAAATGGAGCCTAATTTATGGCGGGAAGGCAAGACCTATCCGAATTCAATCACAACCTTGGCACAATTATACGCCAACAAGGAAGTCGCGCTGTATTTTAACTATGATCCCGCAATATTCGGAATTAACGTTGAAAATGGAACCTTCCCGGCAAGCACCAGATCCTATGGGCTGGACAATGGTACAATTTCCAATACGAACTATGTCGCAATACCGTATAATTCACCGCGCAAGGCGGCGGCAATGATTCTGGCCAATGAGCTTCTTTCTTTCGAAGCACAATATACGAAAGCCAAACCAGATGTTTGGGGAGCCACACCGGCCATTGATCTTTCCCGGCTCGACAGAAAGTCGCGAGAGGCTTTTAACGCGCTGCCCCGAAATCCGGCCGTTATCTCTCCAGAAGCCTTGGCCAAAAAAAGCCTTCCCGAATTAAATCCGCAATGGATTAGTGCTATCGAAAAAGGTTGGCAGAAAAATGTCGCTGAGTAGGGCCTGATTTTGCTACAGTAGTGCCCGCTCTACATTCCCGTAGAAAAAAGGTACCAATGTCCGATCGGTGGAAAATTACACTGTTATTGTCACCTGCCGTTCTGGTCATTGTTTTATTATTTCTAGGCGGTATGGGTTTCGGCTTTGCGCGAAGCTTGAACTACATGCCCATAATAGGGTTGGAAAGTCCAAATTTTGACGCCTATATCGCGATACTCACTTCAAAATCCTTTTATCTTTCCGCTTTTCTCACAGTGTATATTTCACTGGTTTCGACCTTATTATCCTGCATCATAGCCATCGGCGCCGCACTATTGTTACGCCGTAGTTTCGTCGGTCGGCCGATCGCAAATTTTCTATTCCAGGTTAATCTCACCGTCCCACATTTGGTCGGTGCCATTGGAGTTTTGTATCTTTTCTCCCAATCCGGATTTTTCGCCCGCCTTGCGCATGAATTTCATTTAATTAGCCAACCGGGTGACTTTCCTGCAATGATTTACGATCCTTATGCAATCGGTATAATCTTGCAATATGTTTGGAAAGAGGTTCCATTTATCGGTGTTATAATACTTGCAAATATGCATGGTTTTGGAAATGATTATGAGTCAGTTGGGCGCTCTCTCGGTGCAAATCGCTGGCAGAATTTTCGATATGTGTTACTGCCAATGATATTTCCGGGGCTACTTTCAGCCGCCATGATTGTTTTCGCATTTACTTTCGGGGCTTATGAAATTCCCGCCCTTTTAGGACAAAACTACCCTGCTGCACTTCCGGTCTTGGCCTACCAGAAATTTACAGACGTAGACTTAGGATCTCGACCAGAAGCCATGGCGCTTGCAATGATCATCGCCTTTTTAAGCAGTGTCTTAATCCTTGGTTATGCTTGGGCCGCACGTCGCCGCATTCGGTCTTGAGGTGCTGGGATGAGTAATCTAAATAAAACAGAACCGCTAATTGGATTATCAAGGTTAAGCTGGCTCTCTCTGGCGCTGCTTATAACTTGGCTTGTATTACCATTGATACCGCTGGCGATCTGGTCTGTAAGCCATAGCTGGTTTTTTCCGGATTTACTTCCTTCGAAATATAGCCTGCGTGCCTGGAGTTATACCTTATCTACTACTTCCGGCGTCCCGGAGGCTTTATGGACGAGCACTGTTATTGCTTTAGGAACAACTATCCTCTCGGCAATCATCGGCATTCCTGCAGGGCGTGCGCTCGGTCTCTATAAATTTAGAGGCAAAACCTTAGTCGAACTACTGATTCTTGCGCCAATTGTGGTCCCTGGAATCGCTGTTGCTCTTGGCCTCCATGTGATTTTCCTGAATCTTGGGCTTGCGAACAGTATTAGCGGTGTAGTGATCGTGCATCTCATTCCAACGTTACCGTATATGGTACTCGTTATGGCCGGTGTTTTCGCCAATTACAAACCAGAGGCCGAAGCTCAGGCTCGCAGTCTGGGCGCGTCGCCCTTGGCTGTATTCTGGTACGTCACCCTGCCCGCCATTATGCCAGGCCTTATTGTCGGTTCATTTTTCGCTTTTCTCGTTTCCTGGAGCCAATACATACTTACGTTGATAATTGGCGGTGGTTTGGTGGTAACCCTGCCATTATTGCTTTTCAATTTCGCAACGTCCGGACGAAATGATATTACAGGGGCTATTGCTCTTCTCTATATCCTACCGGGTATCGTCGTTTTATTATTGGGAGCAAAACAGCTAACTGCTCGAAATACCCTAGCTAATAGAGCCAATAAATTATGACAGAAATCCATATTGAAAACCTCACCAAACGATATGGCAAAAATGCAGATCCCGCGGTAGAGTCATTTTCATTGATCGCAGAATCCGGCAAAATGACCGTCATTTTGGGACCGTCAGGATGCGGAAAATCAACTGTCCTTAAATCTATCGCTGGACTGATTTCTCCTAGCAACGGGGATATTAGATTTGACAAAAAATCTATTCTTCCCGTAAGGCCGGAGAACCGAAGCGCGGTTATGATGTTCCAGGATCACTTGTTATTCCCATATATGAGCGTTGGCGAGAATATTGGCTTTGGGCTAAAAATGCAAAAACGCGCAAAGAGTGAAATCCATCAACTAGTACTGAAGATGTTGGATCGAGTGCAATTGAAGGGGCTTCAAGATCGAAGCCCGTCGGAACTTTCGGGCGGTCAACAGCAACGCGTAGCGCTCGCCCGGGCATTGATCGTCGAACCGGATGTTCTCCTTCTCGATGAACCTCTGTCAAACTTAGATGCCCATTTGCGCCTTGAAATGCGAGATCTAATCAGGTCACTGCAACATGAAATGCAGATTACCACATTGTTTGTGACCCACGATCAGGAAGAGGCCGTTGTCCTTGGTGACAAATTGGCATTGATGTTAAATGGAAATCTTCGGCAATTTGGTAAGCCCGAAGATTTTTACAATCGTCCGGAGGATCATTCCGTTGCGAAGTTTTTTGGGAGCCAAAACTTTATTTCCGGTGTCAACTCTGGCAATTGCTTCACCTCTTCTTTGTCAAACTTGCAGTTGCTGCCTGATTGCAATAGGGGGAAAGGAACAATAACAATTCGGCCAGAAAATGTTTTGATTGATGTACCCACTAGTGCTGAAAATAATTTTCCTGCGCTCTTAGTCAAAAAAACATATCTCGGAACACAAACAAGGCTCTATTTCGCTACGGAAAGCGAAAGGTTCGAGGTTCTGACCAATCCTGGTAAAGCCCTATTACTTAAAGAGGGGCAAAAAGTGCAAGTGTCTTTTCCCAAACAATCTCTATGGATGTTAACTTAACCGAACCAAATAATCTGCTATCGTTTGGTTTGCCCTATCAGGACCAATTTCTGCAATTCTAATAAGTTGATCAAAGTGAGCAGTAAGGGCACGGATATGCTCAACGGAATTTACGACTAAATATAGATCTCCCAAATATATAGCAGCTCTTAGCGGTCCAAATAACGTGTATGCAGCGGCGTAAACCTTACGGGCGTCAAACAGGAACAGTCGAAAGGTAGGATAAAGTTCTTCGATCAAGCGGTTCATGTTCTCCAACTGCTCTTTACGAATTTCGATCGGTACCTGATTCCAAACGCCCTGCCCCATTGAAATCTGCTCTATAGTTTGATAAGGCATACAGACTTCGATATCGGTTTCCGGGCGACGAGAATAGACAAGTTGATCATGGGTCTGTTGGTCTCGAGCTCTACGCTCCCCTATGGAGTAGTCACCAAATTCGAACTTACTTAAACCTTCCGTACGAAGTAAATCTGGCAGAGTGCTTGGAACATAGCGAATTTTGTAACCTACGGCTTCTAGATGCCACTCTGCCAATTTGTCGCTTGCAGAAGTTTCAGCCATTCGCTCCACTTCCAGCATTGGCACTGCTTCACTGTCGGTTTCATCATTTGCAATTATGCCCATAAGCCAATCTACGGAAACACCGTACGTACGGGCAATTGCACAAAGCGTTTCTGCGCGCGGTAGTCTTGTTGATCCAGGTGCCAGGAATTGACTAAGTGCGGATCGGTCGATGCCTACACTGGCTGCAAATTGGCTAAGGTTAAACCCCTTCCGGGCCAAAAGCAGTGCCATACGATCCCTAAAGATTTCCGCGACATCCCGTTTGTCCGTTCCTTCCGTATTACGTTGTTGTATTCTCACACCATATCCAATCTTAAGTCACGTTTTATAATTTTAATTACCAAATAGTATAAAAATTAGCGAATTGTACCATTGTAATAGGCATTTAGAAAGAGAGATAATCCGATCGACTTAATTAGGAGGTGCTTGTGCGGTTACGAGATCAAAATGAATGGAAAACTCTTCTTCTTATTGGAGGGATCTATGTTGTTTGGGGAGTAAGTGTATTTGCGTCATTTCATCTACCAATCTGGCTTACTTTCCTGGCACTTATTCCCATCATTACTTTGCACTCCTCGTTGCAACATGAATGCATCCACGGCCATCCATTTGAATCACAAAAGATAAATGACCTTTTAGTATTTTTACCGATTGGATTGTTTCTGCCATACCCTCGATATAAAGAACTACATTTGGCGCATCATCAAAAGGCCAGCATTACCGATCCGACAGAGGATCCAGAGAGCTGGTATTTAACAGCAGATCAGTGGCAAAGAACACCGAAGCCGCTGAAGATCTTGTTTGAAGTAAATAATACCCTCTTGGGCAGATTACTTTTAGGGCCGCTCCTGGGAACCGGCCGCATGATACTGGGCGATATTTCGAAGATGCGCCACGGTGACAGAAAGCTTATTCATATGTGGGCTTCCCATATACTGACATGCACTGCACTGCTATCATTTCTCGCCGTATTTGGCAGTATCCCGATTTCCGTATATTTCGCTGCCGCTTATGTTGGAATGTCTATTTTGATGATCAGAACGTATCTAGAGCATCAGGCCAATTGGAGCATGCGAGCACGTTCTGTAATCATCGAAGATCATGGCCTACTAAGTTACCTGTTTCTGAATAATAACCTGCATGCAATCCACCATGCCTACCCAACTGTCGCCTGGTATCGGCTGCCTAGGCTTTTTCGGAAAAATCGCCAACAATTTCTTGAACTCAACAAAGGATACTATTTCAGCAATTACCTTGACGTTATTCGGCAATACGCATGGGTTCAAAAAGAACCGGTAATTTTTCCAACTAAGACGCAGCTGATCGATCGTAGCGAATGAACATGACCGCGCTCGCTTCTCTTCCCATGTATGATTGGCCGGAAACCCAATATTTCAACGACAAACTATGGGACGCTCTATATCATAGCCTTAATGATCATGGTGTAGAGGCACCTAAAAGCCTCGCCCGGGAAATCGACCCAATGACAATCTGGCGAAATCCGCACCTAGTCCTCGGGCAAACTTGCGGCCTGCCGTTTGTCAATCTCCTCGCACAAGAAACCGCACTTATCGGTACGCCCGCTTATGATATCGAATGTGGTGCTGGATCCTATTATAGCGTTCTCATCGTTCAAGAAGATGCAGATATACATAAGATCTCGGATCTAGAAGGCAAGACTTTCGGCTATAATAATTCTATGTCTCAATCGGGATATGCAGCGTTTCATTACCACATAAACGCTGCAGGTTTTTCCAAAGAGTTATTGAGCGCAGAACAACACACTGGATCACATCGGAGCTCGATCAAGGCTGTCGCGTCTGCACAAGTAGATGTCGCTGCAATCGACGCTGTCAGTTGGGAATTGGCAAATCGTCACGAACCAGCAACAGCGACAATCCGAATTCTCGACTGCACGGCCCCAACTCCCGGTCTCCCGTTTATTACGGCCAACAACCACAAGACCATGCTCAAACCGATCCGCAGTGCTATCATAGAAGCAATGGCCTCCCTGGACGAAAGCGTGCGAGATGAACTCTTGCTTATGGGGTTTGCACAGACAACGGAGCAGGACTACGAAGTAATCAAGAGCAGGTTTAAATCTATGGGGACATCAACGAAAAAGACAAGCTAGCTGTAATTTCTTTGCTCAAAAAAAGGCCCCGTCAGAGAACTGACGAGGCCTTAATTGGAAATCAAAGATTACTTATTTATAATCATATGTTCCGTTTTTCCATTCGTACCAAACATAGCCTGGCAACGTTACGTCACCTTTTTGGTCGAAGGCAAGATTGCCGAGTACTGTAGCAAACTCGCCATCATTAAGAGCGGCTATTACCTTTTCCGTATTTGTAGATTTAGCATTCGTGGCCGCTTCCGCCCATGCTTGAACTGCAGCATAGGTGTACAGAACGTAACCTTCAGGCTCGATACCATTGGCACGGAATTTAGCAACCAGTTCTTCAACACCTGGGTTTTTCCGTGGGTCAGGAGAAAAAGTCATCAATGTGCCTTCACCCGCATCACCTGTGATTGACCAATATTCGTTGGTCACCAAAGCATCACCGGACACCAATTGTGTTTTCATGCCCTGATCGCGCATCTGGCGAACAATCAAACCGGCTTCAGTATGATATCCACCAACATAAGCGATATCGATATTTGCCTGTTTCATTTTTGAGACAAGAGCCGTGTAATCTTTTTCGCCAGCGGTATAGGCTTCGTACATTTCTGGCTTACTACCGCCAGAGACCATAGACGCCATGGTTTCGTCTGCAAGACCTTTACCATAGGCTGTCTTGTCATGAAGAATTGCAATTTTCTTACCGTTTGCAGCTTCACCTTTAAGATATGCACCTGCAACCAAGCCCTGTTGGTCATCACGACCACAGACACGGAAAACGTTGGTTCCACCTTCATCGGTCAATTTCGGGTTTGTCGAAGCTGGAGAAATCTGAATGATTCCTTCTTCTTCATAAACCTTTGATGCTGGAATAGAGGATCCAGAACAGAAATGGCCAGCCATAAAGACAACGCCTTTTGAGACCATCTGGTTAGCAACCGCAACGGCTTGTTTCGGATCACATGCATCATCTCCGATTTCTAGAGATAGCATTTCACCATTAACACCGCCTGCAGCGTTGATGTCAGCAACAGCCTGCTCTGCACCAGCTTTCATCTGCTGGCCAAAACTGGCGTATTGACCTGTCATCGGTCCTGCGGTCGCGATGGCGATGTCTGCTTGAGCAATGCCGCTACTGGCGATCACGCCCATCGACAAAGCCGATACAGCAAGTAGAATTTTCTTCATTTTAGTACTCCCGGTTCTAAGGATATTTAACAAATTTATACTGACACTGATAATTCCGCAATTATATCAAGCTTGTAAAGATAATTCACTGCGAAAAAATAATGACGGTTACGCCTGAGAGTTAAGTACCCTTCTTTTGGCGCCATGAAAATGGCCCTGATCTTACATAAAGCCATCTGTACTGAGTCACCATTTGCGAAACACGTGTTAAACGGTAACCCAATAAAGTAATGCCAATCAATACAATTGTATCAACAACATAATAGTGTAGTGAGAGAAGCGTCCCTTCAAATAAGGCGAAATGGAAAAACCTTACCGCAGCACCCAGCAACAACATATATAGTATAGGTTGAGAAATGGGGCGCCATTTTGACGCGAGCGAGCGTCCGGACATAAAACCTGCAGCGCCTCCGATAACGACCGTAACGAAAAAGAAAGTCCAAAAACTGTTTTCCCAAAGAATACCCATTAGTGTGCCCCTCCTTCGAGATAAGCCGCCCGAACTTCTTCACGTGCCAACAATTCTTTTCCTGTACCGCTTAGTGTAATCTGTCCATTGACCATCACATGACCGCGATCGGCTAATTTCAAGGCATGATAAGCATTCTGTTCAACAAGGAATACTGTCAAGCCGCCTTCTTTATTCAGAGTTTTAATAACCTCAAAAATTTGTTTCACGACTAATGGAGCAAGTCCAAGTGACGGCTCATCCAGCAACAATAATCTTGGGCGCGCCATCAGCGCACGAGCGATTGCCAGCATTTGCTGTTCACCACCTGATAATGTGCCCCCCCGTTGATGCTGTCGTTCCTGCAATCGAGGAAACAGCTCAAAAGCATGCGCGAGGTCTTCTTCGTAATATTCAGGTTCAGAAGTTGTCGCCCCCATCATCAGATTTTCCAAAACTGTCATGCGTCCGAATATACGCCGCCCTTCCGGTGATTGAGCAATATTCATGCGGGTAATCTCATGTGTCGGCATTTGGGTAATATCCCGACCATCATATATTATCTGACCACTGGCTGCTCTAGGATCTCCACAAATTGTCATCATCAGCGTTGATTTTCCGGCCCCGTTGGCGCCGATCAATGTAACAATTTCACCTTCATTCACATCGAGTGTCACGCCTCTGAGAGCCTGTATTTTCCCGTAGAATGTTTCGACATTTTTAACTTGAAGCAATGGTTGCTGACTCATGAGGACAATCCTTCCTCAATCTCGTGCTCGACTTCTTCCACTTCCTCGTCATCGACGCCAAGGTAAGCCGCAATAACTTTTGGATCGTTGCGAATTTCCTCTGGTGTACCATCAGAAATTTTCTTCCCATAGTCCAGAACTACAATATGGTCGGAAATCCCCATGACCACGTTCATGTCATGCTCAATCAAGAGTATGCCCGTTTCACGCTCTTTACGGATAAATAGCAATAATTTGTTTAGGTCCTCTGATTCCCGTGGGTTCAAACCTGCGGCCGGCTCATCCAGACATAAGAGTTTCGGATCCGTACACATGGCCCGTGCGATTTCAAGTTTGCGTTGATCGCCGTATGGCAAGTCGCCCGCCGCATCATCGGCGCGGTCTATCAGACCTGTTTGCTCCATCCAATATGTCGCTAATTCCATAGCTTCTTTTTCAGCTTTTTTGTATCCACTCAAACCAAAAATGCCGCCAAAGGTAAAGCTAGAAGCAACCATCAACGGGTTATGCTGCCCAACCATCAAGTTCTCGAGCACTGTCATGCCGCTGAACAACCGAATATTCTGAAAAGTACGGGCAACCTTTGCAATTTTTGGTATCTTGAAGTCGTCCATTTGCTCCAGCAAGAATGTTTTACCATCTTCATGATGCGTTGTTATGCGACCTTCGGTTGGTTTGTAAAACCCGGTGATGCAATTAAACACGGTCGTCTTGCCGGCACCATTTGGTCCAATCAGTGCTGTAATATCCTTTCGACCAACGTCAAAAGACAAACTATCCACCGCAAGAAGGCCACCAAATCGCATATTGAGATGTTCAACTGTTAAAATGGGATTTTCTAAAATTGATGCCATTTTAATGACCCTCCCCTTGCCCGACCATGTCAGAGGAGACTTTTTTCTTTTCTTTCAAAAATATGGAAGGAATACGTGTGGAGATCAGTCCGCGCGGGCGCCAAATCATGATGAAGACCATGGCAAATCCGAAAATCAACATCCGATATTGCTCTGCTTCACGGAAGACCTCAAAACCGCCAATCATCGCAATAGACGCAATAACGACGCCGATCTGCGACCCCATGCCCCCTAAAACAACAATTGCCAAAATCAACGCGGATTCGATAAAAGTAAAACTTTCCGGAGATATAAATCCCTGCCGTGTCGCAAAAAAGGAACCCGCAAAACCAGCAAACATGGCGCCGATTGCAAATGCCGTTAGCTTGACCGACGTCGTATTCAGCCCCAAAGATCGGCAAGCGATTTCGTCTTCACGCAGCGCTTCCCACGCCCGGCCTATGGGTAATCTCCGTAGCCGATTTGTGACAAAATTAGTAACCAATGCAAGAGCGAGAATAAGGAAATACAAAAACATAATCCGATGAATGGTCGAATAATCAAGCCCAAACACATCGGCAAAATTACCTTCCACCCCTCGCTTAAAGGTTATTCCGAAAAAGCTTGGTCGAGGAATGCCGGAAATCCCATCCGGACCGCCCGTAAATTGATACCAATTCAAGAGGACGATGCGGATGATTTCCCCAAAAGCTAACGTCACGATCGCCAGATAATCGCCTCTAAGTCGCAAGACCGGAAACCCAAGAATAATACCCCAAAAAGCTGCCAAAATACCTGCAAGCGGTAGGCACATCCAAAAAGAAAAGCCAAAATACTGTGCTAGCAAAGCATAGGAATAAGCGCCGATGGCATAAAAAGCCACATACCCAAGATCTAGCAACCCTGCTAAACCCACGACTATATTCAAGCCCCATCCGAGCATGACATAGGTTAAAACGAGAATTCCCAAATCCAGTAGATAACGATCTGTGAAGGGTAAAAACGGGAAAATCAGAGCAAACAACAACATTGTCGGCGCGAAACCTTTGCCAATTTTCAAAAGCATGCTCTGGTAACCGGCTTTAAGGGATTCCGGCAAGAAGCTCTTTTGCGGGCCCGCGGGCTTGCTCCAAAATACCAACCACAAAAGAAGTCGGCCAATGACAACCGCCGCAATCACATAAAAGGCAACATCAAATCGCGTTACCAACGCCAAGCCGCCAGCGGCTGTTACCGTCTTAAAGGCAATGGTCGACCCAAAAATGCCTGTCGCCAATAAAGCAGTAACCAAAAGATCTTTTGCTACTTTCTTGCCATCAAGATGTCGCCCGGCGAAAGCAGGCGTCTGTTCCGAAATTGCCATTATACTTTTTCGACCTCCGGCTTACCGAGCAGCCCCTGAGGCAAGAAGATTAAAACGATGGCCAACATGGAAAACGCCGCCACGTCCTTATATTCGACAGAGAAATAAGCAGACCAAAAGGTTTCGATCAGTCCGATAAGCAGGCCCCCAAGCATGGCACCAGGTAACGAGCCAATGCCCCCCAAAACTGCGGCAGTAAATGCCTTTACACCGGCAACGAAGCCAATAAAGAAATCGATCACCCCATAATATAAAAGGAACATAAGACCGGCGACTGCGGCGAGAGCAGCCCCCATCACAAATGTCATGGAGATTGTCCTATCGACATTAATTCCTAACAATGATGCCATTTTTCTGTCCTGCTCACAGGCGCGCTGCGCCCGGCCCAGTGACGTCTTGGCAATAATCAGGGAGAATATTGTCATCAGAATAACTGTCGTCACAATAATCAGGATCTGCATATTGGATATCTGAACACTAAATCCACCGTCTTCAGCGCTTTGCTGCATCAACGTATAACCTCCGTTGATGATCGGTTGCAGTGGCTTGACGCGCGCACCTTGAGATATCTGAATATAATTTTGAAGAACAATTGAAATACCGATAGCGGTAATCAACGGCGCAAGGCGAAAAGATCCGCGCAAAGGCCGATAGGCTAAGCGTTCAATAGTCCAACCAAAGACCGAGGAAATTACCATTGCCGAGACAAGAACGAGGATCAATGCCAAAATCGTTAGTCCCAAACCCGTCGATACGGTCAGACCCAGCGCCGTTATGACGATAAGTGCGATAAAAGAACCAATCATAAAGATATCGCCATGGGCGAAATTGATCATGCCGATGATTCCGTAAACCATCGTATATCCAATCGCAATAAGCCCGTAAATCGACCCCAGCGTTAAGCCGTTGATCAATTGTTGCGTAAAATATTCCATCAAGCTCCCCCGATATAGTCGACCTGTTAGCTCCGACAAATATCAATTTAATAACCATTCGTCCATTGCGCGGCGGCACCTCTTCCTTCCCAAGAAAGGCACCTATGATCGAATGTTCGTCACCCTAGACAGACTGATCAACGGGTGCAAGAACATATCACTTTCATTTGGCCGTACAATTTCGCGCTTTTTTACGACAAAAAACTGTTTTATGTCAAACTAAGGTAACAGTACCAATCGGAGCCCGTAGGCGACAATCCCCACGACAGTAACGCCCGCGAGCCACAAGCCGAGAAACCACAACATTCTTTTCAATGTCGACGACATCAATGATAACCACCAGACGTATCAACCTTGCCGCGAAAAACCCAATAAGCATGAATTGTATAAGCAAGAATCATCGGCACTAAAACTAATGTTCCCACGAGAAGGAAAAACAAACTTTTGTCAGGGGCGGCGGCAGCCCAAATTGTCAAACTGGGCGGCACCATATAAGGATAGAACGTGATCCCGATGCCGATATAACAAAGGATAAAAATGCCATGGGCTGCAAGAAAAGGGCGAATTTCTTGATTACGACGCAACCCAATGAACAAAATACCAGCGCAGATCGCCAATAAAACAGGAACCAGTATAGAAAATATCAGGCTGGGCCCTTCAAACCACCTGGCAAAATAGTCCGGATGTAAAAAGGGTGTCGCAAGGCTTACGGCGCCGATCAAGGCCAAAATCAAAATTCCTGACACCTGGGCAAATTTTCGAGCGATGATTTGTAAATCACCTTCTGTCTTCATAACCAACCAAGTAGATCCCAGCAAAGTATAACCGACAATCAGGGCTACTCCTGTCAATACTGAGAAAGGCGAAAGCCAATCAAATGATCCGCCAGCGTAACTCCGGTCAACCACGTGGATCCCTTGGATAAGCGCTCCGAGACAAACTCCTTGCGCGAACGTTGCGAGGATGGACCCAAAGGCAAAAGATCGATCCCACCAAATTCGGTTTTTTTGTGACGCACGCCAGCGAAACTCAAACGCAACACCGCGAAATATTAGGCCCAGTAACATGGCAATAATAGGAGCATAAAGAGCTGGCATCACGACGGCATAAGCCAGAGGAAAGACGGCGAACAGACCGCCACCACCGAGGACGAGCCAAGTTTCGTTCCCGTCCCAAATCGGTGCGACGGAATTCATCATCATGTCCCGGTGGTCGGTTTTTTCAGAGACGAAAGGAAACATAATCCCTACACCCAGATCAAACCCGTCAAGCGCCACATAAGCCAAAATAGCGAAGGCGATAATCGCAGCCCAGATAAGAGGTAAATCAAATTCCATGTTCTACTCCTCCTTAATGGCCAGAATGATCCAGGGTTGAGGGTGCGCCGGTGAGGCCCGAGGCGCGTTTGAGACTGGAGGTCGCATGCTCTGTATCGCCACCAGGCGTTTTTGACATCAGGCGCAACATATAAAAGACTCCCATCCCGAACAGCACAAAATACACAACGATAAAAACTAGCAATGATGTTCCGACTTCGGTTGCATTTATCGGTGATACGCTTTCCGTGGTGCGCAAGGCACCATATACCGTCCAGGGTTGGCGCCCAACTTCCGTTGTCACCCAGCCACATAAGACGGCGATAAAACCGGTAGGACCGGCAAGAACAGCCGCCCGCGCCAACCAGCGATCTTCATAGAGCTTTCCTTGAGCTCGTCGGAAAAGGCTCCACAGGCCGACAGTCAACATTACCATTCCCATGGCAACCATGATCCTAAAAGTCCAGAATACGATAAAGGAATTTGGCCTGTCTTCCTTGGGGAAGGACTTCAGCCCGCGCAATTCACCCTCCCAGGAGTGGGTGAGCAAGAGGGATCCCAATTTCGGGATTTCAATGGCATAGAGAAGCTCTTCCTTTTCGTCATCGGGAATACCGAATAAGACTAAAGGTGCCCCTCTGTAATCCTCATAATGACCTTCAATTGCCGCGATTTTGGCTGGTTGATGTTTAAGCGTGTTAAGTCCATGCTGATCCCCGACGAACATTTGTACCGGGGTTATCAATACGGCCATCCACATGGCCATGGAAAACATGACCCGCGCCGGTTTGTTGGCTTTATTTCTTAGCAGGTGATACGCCGCAACGGCCCCGACGACAAAAGCCGTCGTCAAATAAGCCGCCAGAACCATATGCACGAACCGATACGGGAATGAAGGGTTGAAAATGACTTCAATCCAGTCGTCGGGGACGAATTGTCCCGCGTCGTTTATTAGATACCCGGCAGGCGTTTGCATCCAGGAATTCACCGATAATATCCAGAACGCCGAGAATAAGGTGCCGACCGCAACCATCAGGGTTGCAAAATAGTGGAGCTTGGGCCCGACCTTTTTCTGGCCAAACAGCATGACGCCCAAAAACCCAGCCTCTAGAAAAAAGGCAGAGAGGACTTCATAGCCCATTAGCGGCCCGATCACCGGCCCCGCCTTGTCGGAAAAAACAGCCCAATTCGTCCCAAATTGATATGCCATCACAATGCCCGATACGACGCCCATACCAAAGCCCACTGCGAAGATAGTTTTCCAGAAATTAAAGGCATTTAAATAGGTGACATCCTTTTTCCACAACCACAATCCTTCCAGCACCGCCAGATAACTGGCGAGGCCAATGGAAAAAGCCGGAAAAATAATATGAAAAGAAACCGTAAAAGCGAACTGCATCCGCGCCAAATCGATCGCGCTGATATCGAACATGCTGCTGTACCCCGCTGACTAAATGTTCGGCTAATCTAACAAAATACGCAAAAATGTCATTTACTTTCAGAGGCCTGCGACAATTTACCCTATGTCGAGCCAAAAGGGAAAAACCTCAACTGAGCGTGCCCGCGATCCGTTCTCGCAACATGTCAATGCGGTCATAGCCCCAAAACTGCTCCCCTTCAAAAAGAAAGGAGGGAACGCCGAAGACCCCCTGCATTTCAGCTTCACGTTTTATGTCATCATGTCTTATGCGACCCTCACCTTCGAGGAACGCGCGATAATCGCCGATATCCGCGCCGGCTTCTGCCAATATTGCTTCTATGGCGTCAATATCATCCACTTCTATTATGTGGTTCCAGAACCGATAGAAAACGGCATCATTATATTTACGGAAAATCTCCGGCCCTTGATCCTGGGCGTACAGCATCCCAATCATGGCGGGATGCGAATCGTACACTTTACGTGGTCCTTTAATAATTAAATCGCGCTTCGTTGCAAAGCGCCGCATGTCCATATAAGCGTATTTAACTTTCCGCCATTGAACAGGGTTCCGATCTTCTACAGAACCCGCGAAAGATTCTATATCGAGGGTATAGGGACACCAGACAACCTCCAGGTCAAAATCCTCTCCCAGCGCATAAGCGGACTCCACCGCAAGATATGCATATGGACTCTTATAGTCGGTATAGTGAATGACTTGTTTTTTACTCAAGATTTGGCGCTCCGGGTTTTTTATAAGTGTCGCAGATGCTCTGCATAAATGCCAGATCAAAGAGAGTTTCAGCGACTAACGGCCTCAGTCTAACCTACCTATTTGTTCCGAAATGTTTTTACGAATTGAAAAACTCTGCTATTTGAGAAAATAGCACTTCATAGAGTATTCCAAAAAAAGAACATTTGATGATCGGCCTGACGGATTTATAAATTTTACTATTAGATTGAAGGACTTGTGCTTTGCATCCACGTTGGAAATTCTTCGAACAACCTTCGCAAAGATCAATTTCCACTTTCTTCTCGGTTTTAGAGCATGCTAATAAATACTCGCAAGGAGACCCAAGTTGGATACATGCGAAACTGTATTGGTAGATCTACGGACGACGGCCGTTCTTGTTGTCGATATGATAAATGAATATCTCGCATGTGACGGTAAAATAATATGCAAATCAGGTCATGAAATAATTGAACCGATTAACAGCATTACAAATTTTTGCCGAGCAAATTCGGGACTTATATTGTTTTGCAATACTGAAATTAATTCAGGAAATGAGCCTATTGCTAGAAAATGGGGCGTTCATGCGAAAGCTAATACTAAAAGCAGTAAGGTCTTTGAAAAACTTGCAACGCACCAAAACGATATCGCTATACCGAAAATCTCTTACAATGCTTTTTTCAAATCAAATTTGGAAGAAACACTAAAAGAGCAGAAAATCAGCACTGTCATTGTATGTGGGATACATACTCACATTTGTGTTTTACTAACAGCAGCAGCCGCTTTCGATATTGGATACAATGTTATTGTAATGGAAGATTGTATGACTACGGATTATAAACCCAACAATGATACTCGCTTGCGATTTTTATCTACACATATTGGCAGCCTGACTACATCAAGCGAGTTCATACGCATAAATCAATGTCATTGTGACTGATGCCAAATTACGGGCGAGTGATCGCAAGAGCTCCCTAACTTCTAATCCAGCTTTCTAGGCAAAATCATTTACTTTTTTGACGCCACATCGGTGTAATTGAAACCAACGTTCTATGACCAAGCTCTTTGGAAAACTATTCCGCCATCATCTCACCGCTGCCACCAATTTCTTCGGGCATGTCCCTAAATTTTGGAAGGCCGTCTTTTATAGGCAGAATGGAATTTTCATAATTAATATGAAGCGTCGGTGTAAAAGTCAGATCACGTACCAGACCGCCAAAGATGTCGAATAGATTTGCTTCGAAAATATAAACGCCAACTATACCGTAACAGATACCGCAGGAATAGCGCCCAGCTTCGGCATGCCCGGATTTAGAGTAGTGAAGCAGTTTGTCCTCGCCCTTGACGAACCGAACTTTGTCGCGCGGCCATAGCACCGGGGCATTGACCGGTGATCCCGTGAAACTCCGACAGCTATTGCAATGGCAATAGCATTGCACAACGGGCTCTCCATCGGCCTCAATTTCGACAGCGCCGCAAGAACAACTTGCGTGATATGTGGTCATGGTCAAACCTCTTCCCGCACGTAAGCAGACACCACTGCAAGATACGCATATGGACTTTTATAGTCTGTATAGTGAATGACTTGTTTTTTACTCACGATTTGGCGCTCCGTGTTTTTATTAAATAGTCATCGAACCCGTATTGGATTG
>NZ_JBALWD010000053.1:0-16382 GCF_036960985.1 Sneathiella sp.
ATGTTTATTGGGGATGAGTTGTTTTGGGGTAAAGATCGTATGGAGTTTGTCGAGGATGAACTACTTCGTCCTTAAGAGAAGCGAGTAAGAGATTTTTGCAAGTGCAGACAGTCGGCCGGCCGTCAGAACATATGTAACTTCAGTCTATATACTATAAGCGCGTATTTAACTTCGTGTGATCCGGTAGTATTAGTTTGTTTGATCAAAGGTAACATGCACTGCGCGGATCTAAAGTGATACCTATTGAAAAACGACAAGACCAAGGAAAGTCGGAATAATCATAATGGTAACTATCTTGAAGATCCAAAGAATTATGAGTTTTGAGGATTCGCATATCAAGACCGCTGTTATCTGTCTCAAAAGATGAAAAAATACCTGATGCGGAACTTCGAGAAAATATCAGCAGAGTTTCAAAGAAACCATGGAGCGATTGTTTATAATAAAATTTGCTCAAATCCTACACTTTATGAATATACCAAATTAACGAATTAGAAGTATTTCTTAATTAATTTCCATCTCAGCAAGCGCGAACCACTGACCATCCTGGCTCAATAACTGGCTTGTTCAGTTCGCCTGTGTCCATTCTTGGTGGCGAAAAGGCTATCGGTAAAACTGCGATATAGGCTGACTTTATTATTTTGTAATCGGGAGCAACTTTTATGAACCGCATTTACTTTACTAATTTGATATTCTTGTTTTTCATTGTTTTCGGTACCGTATCGTGTTCGACGTCCACTAACGATAAAATTGATGCGACCGCAAACGAGACAGTTGATTGGGTTAGCCAGCAATTTTCCAATGCCGGGGACTGGATAAGCAACCAGTATTCCAACTTACTCAACAACGACGATCAGGATAAACTTACCGCTTCCACGAAACAGGCGGCAGCAACAGGTGAAGATCAAATCTGGACGAGTGATGATGGGGATGTCAAAGCCAGTATCAAGGTTATCAAAACCGAAAGTGAAAAAGGCGATGTTTCCGTCAAAGTACCAAGCGGACGGTTAGAGAAAATACCACCGCTAGAAATGAATGGCGCGCCCTACCGGACTTTAAAAAATGCCAATGTACGAAGTGGACCGGGAACGGATTTTGCCGTCGTTGACAAAATCAATCAAGACACCGTCGTGGTGGTTATTGGCAAGGTGCAAGATAAACCTTGGTACCTTGTTGGCGACGGCGCTGTTGCCAATGGTTTCATATTTGAAAAATTACTAGAAGCTATTCCGGATAGCGAAAACAAAATGCTTGCGGTAGCAAAGCTTGGTAACAATTCTGGCATTGTTCAGGAAGAAAAAGTCGAGACAGAATGGCTGTGCAGGACAATTCAACAAACTATCAACTTGGCTGATGGCAAGACACAAGTAGAGGAAGTAAGAGCCTGCCAGGGGCTTGACGGTTGGGAGATCAAGTAGGGAGGGCTTTTTCCTACAGCAGCCTATTACACTCGCTAGATTTAGCGCTGAACTACAACTGATCTTAATAAGAGCGCTGGATCGGGCCTGTAATATACTTGGTTATGTCATAGCTGACGCGTCGAAGTAGTGAAACTGTTATACGATTGATCCAACACGCAACCATGCTTCTTCACCATTGAATTGCTATATAGGACTTATCTTATTCTTTATAAGTATATTCGCTGCTACGGATCGATATAAACCAAAGTAGTATGTGAAAATGTCGGGCGACGGACAGACTATCGCCTGCTATCGGTATGAAGGTGAGCTGGAGTGTGTCGCGATCCGCTGTAGGATTGGCGGCGGAAGCATCGCATGACAAACATGTAGTAGAAATTAGACCCGTTAAGGTGAAACATAAAACGAGGAGCTGAATGGCCGAACCAGAACATATCAAGCTACCGAAAGGTATTCGGTCTAGATACGTTGACAATGTCAACGGCCTGACCATGCATGTTCTGGAAGCTGGTTATTTCGAGCCGGCCCGACCATGTATTCTCCTGCTGCATGGTTTTCCGGAGCTGGCCTATAGTTGGCGAAAGGTCATGCTTGGTTTGGCAGAGCAAGGGTTTCACGTTCTTGCACCTGATCAGAGAGGGTATGGGCGCACGACGGGTTGGGCCACGGACTATGACACCGATCTGCGACCCTTTTACATGTTGAACTTGGTCCAGGATGCAGCGGCCATTGTCGGCGCCGTTGGTCGAAAGTCTGTTGCGGCAGTTGTCGGTCACGACTTTGGTTCACCTGTTGCAGCCTATTGCGCCTTGGTTCGGCCGGAAATCTTCCGTTCGGTTATTTTGATGAGTGCGCCTTTTGATGGACCTCCTTCGCTCGCGCCGCCCGCCGAGCCAAATATGTTCGCCCTCCTAGCCGCACTTTCGCCCGCTAAAAAACACTATCAACACTATTACTGCGCCCGCGAAACCAATGACGATATGGTCAACCCCAAGGGCGGGTTGTCGAATTTTCTACGCACGTATTTTTACGTGAAGAGTGCAGATTGGGCTGGAAACGAGCCCTTTATGTTGCGCGCGTGGTCTCCAGAAGAGCTGATCAAGATGCCCTCCTATTACATCATGAATCTGCAGGACGATATGCCCAAGGCAATCAGCGCCTTTACCCCGACTTTGAATGAGGTAGAGAATTGCAATTGGTTAACACCTGAAGAATTGGATTTTTATGTACAAGAATTTCGACGAACTGGATTTCAGGGCGGATTGAATTGGTATCGGAGCCGATTTCTTGCGGATCATCAAAGGGAACTGAGTAAATTTTCGGGGCGCACGATAGACGTGCCATCTTGCTTTATTGGGGGAGAGCAAGATTGGGGGGTATTCCAGGAACCCGACGGCTTGCAAAAAATGCAAAATGTAGTCTGTTCTGATATGAAATTCGCCGAGTTGATCCCTGATGGAGGTCACTGGGTTCAGCAGGAGAAGACTGATGAGGTCATCGCGTTAATGTTGAACTTCCTGCGCAATTGTAGAGTGTAATGATCCGAACAAGAATTGAAGCAGTTCTCAACTACGCCCGTCATCTTCCCCATGACCGGCAACGATGGCCTAAAAACCCCGATTTTTGCAATCGCGTTCATTTGTTCCATAGGCGCTTGCGGGGAGCATAATATACGCATTCTCGAACCGCGGAAGCCCTCATATCTGGTGGTATTTCTACGATTATTTTTGAGTTTATTTTGCTTTGGCTTCTTTTTCAGCAGCCAATCTCAACGCTTTCAATCTTTCGGTTTTTTCCAGTGTTTTTTCTGTTCTTGCGTCTTTTTCTTTGATGAGTTTCTTATCCGCATTTTTAAGGGGGTTGCGATCTTTAAAATCGCTGTTATCACCGCGCTCCATAGCCGCTATCATTTTGTCATCGGCATTGTTTGGTCTTGTTGATCCTGATCCCATTACGTTACCTTCTCTGCAATATGTTGTTTGCCAAGTGTAAGAGCATTTTCTACCTTACTTGTAAACCAACCTTTAGAAAATTCAACGGGTGAGTCAAAAGCTGTCTTAGTTAAAATTAATGCTAAGCCCTTTTTGTAAGCTGATGGCCGATATGAGGATAACCGAATTGAACGTCCGTTTAGCTTGTCATAGTTAGAAAGGCAGACCGGATTGCGGTTTTCATTGCTTCCAATGGGGCATGGGTCTGTGATCCGTTTTCCGCCAGCACAAGCTTTGATGTTGGTGTCTGCCCAAATCCAAAATCGGCGGAGGTGATCGAGAGGGTAGATTTGAGGGCCGTCCTTCCAAGCAACCCTACACCGATACCGGCTTCCACTGCAGCCATCACGCCCGATACACTTTGGCTGGAATAGATAACGCGAAATGGCTTTTTCCGAGCCTCAAGCGACTGAATGGCCGCGTCACGCCACCAACATGCGTGATCGAATAATGCCACGGGAAGGGGCTCGTTGATCGCGAATTCCCGGCCCACAGATGAAACCCAGCAAGTCGGGTCTTCAAAGAGTAATTCTTCGCGTGACGTTGGATTCTCGACCTCAAATACGGCGAGATCTAACTTTCCTTTTTCAAGCGCTTCTGGAAACCCCGAACTCATTGCGCAGGTAACGTCGAGTTCGACCTGCGGATGTTGACGTGCAAAGGCGGCAATGATTTGCGCCAGTTTCGATCTGCCATGATCATCTGGAATTCCAAGCCTCAGTTTGCCTTTTACAGTGTCTCTGGAAATATCTCGCAATGTGGCATCAAGGCGTGCGGTCACGTCGCGCGCAATTGGAAGCAACTGCCGGCCCGTTTTGCTCAGCACAACACCGCGCCCGTGTCGCTCGAAAACAGCGTGCCCGACAATTGCTTCCAGGCGTTTGAGCTGAAGGCTGGTGGCTGACTGCGACCTATGAATTGTGGCCGCGCCGTCGGTAACGCTGCCCGCTTGCGCAACGGCAAGGAAGGTTCGCAACAGATTACTGTCCAAATGATCCATTCGATTTTCCAATATCTGAAATAGAAACTATTCGTTTCATATATGCCTTGGCGGCGGCTAGATTGCAAGATCGAAGGAGTTTGCAATGACCGATCAAAAAATTACCGCAAAGCGTACGACCAAGTTCGCTTTACTTTGGGGGGTGGGCATATCACTGCTGATATTCCTTGTTATCGTGTGGCCAACACATGCATTGAATGCACTCGAATTTGTTTTCTGGGGGCTGATCGTTGTCGCGCCAATTGTCATTCCGGGCATCGTGCTTGCGGCTTGGATCATTGCGAGTAGCGCCGATGCTTCCATTGCCCGTGCCTTCGAAGGTCGGACATTTTACGCCGTCATCGCAGCCTCGTTGATCGGGGCAATCACACCCGTTTGTGGCGTTACAGTTCTGCCTCTAATGGCGGGGCTTCTTGCGGCGGGCGTGCCACTGGCCCCCATTATGGCATTCTGGCTTTCCTCGCCAATCACAGACCCGGCCATGTTGGCAACAACGGCAGCCACATTGGGGATCAGTTTTGCTATTGGAAAGACGGTGGCGGCATTTGGCCTGGGCCTTTTCGGCGGCGGGATTACAGCTCTGTTTTCGCGGCAGCCCTGGGCGTTGCACGCGCTTCGTGACAATCGGTTAGCCCGTCAATTGAGCGCCGCCCGCTGCGGCGACGCCCGGCCCTTTGATCCCTGGGTTTGGAAGACTTCAGATCGCCGGCAATCCTTCGTCAAACAGTTTTGGGCAACCACCCGTTTGATCTTCATCTGCCTGGTTCCTGCATTTGCTGCCGAGTACGCATTGAATGCAGCACTCACACCGGGATCGCTTGCGGCTTATGTCGGCGAAGGCCAATGGTGGGCGATACCTGCCGCGGTATTCGTCGGGGCGCCTGCCTATATTGATGGATACGCGGCATTGCCTTTGACCAGAGGCTTGATTGACAACGGCATGTCGCAAGGTGCAGCCATGGCCTTTTTGATCTCGGGCGGTGTGGTCAGCATCTGGGGTGCCTTGGCAATTGCTCCGATTCTCAAACTGAAGCCCTTTCTACTGTATATCGCCCTCGCCGTTCTGGGATCTCTTAGTGCAGGGTACATTTTTGAGTGGCTGGTTTAATCAGCTTGGGTACTGCAAAGCAGACGATAAAAGGATGCAATCGTGAATCCCGATCTATATCCGGTAAGCTGCCCCTTTATATAATAAATTCTTTTATGGAAGCGTCAGCGCTCTGAAGGCAGAGGGCACATGTTCGTACTGTGTCTGGTGCGCCAATTTTCCCAATGGCTTAGTTGAATTTGTTGATGATGGATTTCGTCTAGCAATCACGTGGCAAGAAAAAGCAGGAATGTAAGTGCCACTGATAAACCATGCAAGCAATTTGAGTAAGTGTGCTATAAAGAAACATCTTGTACGCGATCATGCGTGCCTGTCCCGTCACAGATCGGACTAATTTATACAAATTCCTGAGTGGACGAAGCCTGCGCTTATGGGCGCGAATTGGGCTACTCCTTTAGGCGCCTAATGACCAGATCGCGCACTTGCGCAAGCCTGTCAAACCGCCCGGGCAAAAAAATCTAGAATCCCGGTCCTGCGAGACTCTCGACCCAAGTACGAATAACCACTTAATCGATGCCGGAGACGCGGATCGCCACGTCTTCACGGGAGGAGCTGTTTACACTTCCCTCCTGTAACCTCAGCGAGCATATACACGGTGCGCAAAACCACAGGCACCGCCAATGTAATTGCTCTTGCCAGCATGCCCAAGACCCGTAGTTGCTTTGCTAGCGCGATCCCGTGCTAGCGCCAAGTGACCTTCAAGGAATTAATATGTCTATCGTTACACGACGAGAACAAATGCAATCATTCGGCCATGAAAACCAACCCGCCGTCGCTAAAATTTCTGGATTGGCGGTCGATTTTCCAGCGCGCGCCCTTCCGCGAACGGCAAATACCGCAATTGTATATTGCGAAGGTAATTTCGGAGCCATTGACGGCAAGACGGCCAATGGGTTAGTCCGGCACTCGGAGAAATATGAAATCCTTTCGGTCATAGACAGCGAAAAGGCCGGTCTTGACGCCGGAATTGTTCTTGAAGATACACCGAACGGAATACCCATATACCGGGATCTAGCCGAAGCGTTGGCATTCGCTAAAAATCTGCCTGAGTATTTTATATTTGGAATGGCTCCATCGAGCGGCATGCTGTCGACACACGAGCGCGGACTTGTAATCGAGGCCATGAGCCATGGTATGAACATTGTGAACGGTTTGCACGAGTTTCTAAACGACGACCCTGTGTTTGCCGCAGCAAGCCTCGCCAACAACGTGACAATCGTCGATATCCGTAAACCCCGCGACAAAAAAGATCTACGTATGTTCAGCGGTAAAATTGCAGAAGTAACTTGCCCCCGAATAGCGGTGCTCGGCACGGATTGTGCTATCGGCAAGCGCACCACAGCCACCATTCTAACGCGCGCATTGAACGAAATTGGTGTGAAGGCGGTGATGATCGGTACGGGACAGACTGGTTTAATTCAAGGCGCGCGATACGGTATAGCACTTGATGCTGTCCCTTCCCAGTTTTGCTCTGGGGAGTTGGAAGCAACGATTGTTGAGGCCTTCGAAAACGAAAGTCCGGATATCATAATTGTCGAGGGTCAGGGTGCTCTCAGTCATCCGGCTTTTTCAACATCATCGTTTATTCTACGCGGTACCTGTCCTGACGGCGTCGTGCTCCAGCATGCGCCCGGACGCAAAAACCGCTGCGACTTTGACCAAATGCCGATGCCGACACCCGCAAAGGAGATCAATCTAATCGAGACCTTTTCCGACACCAAAGTCATTGGTCTTACAATCAACCACGAAAATATGGCTGAATCTGATGTTTCCTCTGCAATCACTGGTTATGAAAAAGAGCTTGGCATTCCTGTGACAGATGCACTGACTAGATCAACTGATCATTTGGTGGAAATGGTTCTGGTTTCTTTCCCGCAGCTTCGGAAGAAATCGGCCGGCATTATCAATTGACCACCCCACGTCTGGAGATTGATCTCGGCAAAATACATCATAATGCGCGATTTCTGGTCGACCTGCTTGGCCGCCGGGGGATCTCCGTTTCTGCGGTGACCAAAGCGACGCTGGGCCTACCAAGTATTGCCAGAGAGTTGTTGGCCGCAGGGGTAAGTGGGTTGGCGGACTCCCGCATTGAGAATATCCAGGCCATGCGCAAAGCTGAAATTCGGGCTCCGATGACGCTAATCCGTACGCCGATGATCAGCCAGGCGGCACAGGTCGTCAGAGATACAGACACTAGCCTGAACACAGAGCTCGACGTCATCTCAGAACTTTCAAAGTCCGCGCAGGCACTGGGGCAGACGCATGCAGTGCTGTTGATGGTAGAGCTTGGGGACTTGCGTGAGGGCATTATGCCCGCCGACCTTGAGAATATTGTCCGCCAGACACTGACCTTTCCAAATATCACGCTTAAGGGAATCGGCACTAATCTAGCTTGCCGGTCCGGCGTTGCGCCAGATGAAGCAAATATGGCCGAACTATCTGCTCTAGCGAATACAATTGACGCAACATTCGGCTTTGTCATGCCGGTTATATCAGGTGGAAATTCCAGCAACCTTGAATGGGTTCTTGGCGGCTCCGACACTGGCCGGATCAATAATCTTCGCCTCGGTGAAGCGATATTGCTTGGCTGCGAACCGCTCCACCGCGCTCCGATTTCGGGACTCTACCGGGATGCCATCACACTTGTTGCGGAAGTAATTGAGTCAAAAATTAAACCATCGCAGCCATGGGGGAGCATTAAGGAAACAGCTTTTGGGGTCGTTGCACCGAGGGCCAACCGCGGACGTATTTCTCAAGCCATCTTTGCCTTGGGTCACATGGACACTGATCCGGACGGGTTGACGCCGCCGTCCGGGATTAGACTTCTGGGTTCAAGTAGCGATCATCTTATTGTGGATTCCGGTCGGGATCGCTTAACAATTGGTGCCGAAGTTACCTTTCAACTCAACTACAGCGCCCTGATCCGTGCCATGGCTTCTCCATTCGTAATTAAAAATGCATTTTTAAGCGAAGAAGCTTTGATCCCACAACATCTTCAAACTTAACAGGATGTCACCTTCCTAGTCCGGCGGGGGGATGCTCTTTGTCGCACAACCAAGTGCTGACGGCGTAGAGCCTGCGATGATTCTGGCGATAGTTTCGGCCTGCGCTTACAGCGCACAGAGCTTATTGGTCCGGGCACTCGGTCCGACGTAAAGCGCTTTGGGGCTGGCTATTCTGGGGCTCAATTCCGACAACAACGACCCTCATTGGTAGCACGCTTATTGTCTGAAGTGGTCTCTATATCATTCGCCGAGAATTGCTGGCCCGCCGCAATGAGGGACATCGTCACGGTCACCAGCGTTAGGTTTAGGTTTACTCCTGCCCGTTTGCGCAAGAAAGGAACATTGACCACTTGGTTATCTGCTTATGACCGTGATCCGACTCTTTCGTGCGCCTCATCGAGTAACCAGGTGCGAAAGGCGGAGACTTTAGGCTGCCCGGCACTGTCTTCTGTCGTCACCAGGTAGTAAGAGAAGGTGAGGGGTATGCTGAGGCTCTGGTCGAAAGGGCGAACGAGGCGACCGGCGGCAAGCTCGTCGGCCACCAGAATATCTCCGACCAACGCCACTCCTTGGCCATCAAGCGCGGCTTGCACCGCCATGTTCTCCATGGAGAAGCGTGGCCCACGGGTCGGATCGATATCGTGTAAACCGGCCGCCAGCAACCACATGCGCCAGCTTGCCTCGGCGTCTTTCCAGTCGATATGTAGCAGAGCGTGGTGGCGCAGATCATCGGGCTTACGCAACGGATACTTGCCGTTCAAGAGTGCCGGACTGCAGACGGCCGTGTTGCGCTGACTGAACAGCCAATCGGTCCGCATTCCCGTGTAGCCGCCGGGGCCGTAGCGAAGTGCTACATCGGCATCACCGCGCGCCAGATCGACAAGACGATCGGTGCCATCAATGCGGATCTCGATATCCGGATGCCGGCTGCGAAAATGCTCGAGACGGGGTACCAGCCACATGGCGCCAAACGCCGGGCTGACGCTGATGGTCAGCACCCCGTTGTCGCTGTGGGCACGCATCTGCTCAACGCCTTGAGCCATTTTATCAAGACCCTGACCGAGCGTCGGCAAGGCCACCTGTCCGGCCTCAGTTAAACGCAGCGCCCGGGTCAGGCGGTGAAACAGCGGTACCCCGAGTATTTCTTCGAGCGCCTTAACCTGATGACCGATTGCAGCCGGTGTCACATTAAGTTCGGCCGCCGCCTTGGTGAAGCTGAGATGCCGGCCGGCTGCTTCGAATGCTCTGAGGGCGTTGAGAGGTGGCAGGGGTCGAGTCATAATTTATACCCAAGTTTTTCTACTAGATAAGCTTAGATCTTCTCGTTTGTCGATCACCATTGATAGTCCTAATCTGTTGATAATTCAAGGTTGGTTTATGCCGATAGTAATGTAAAACCCAACCTTATAGACAAATAATTCTATCGTATTATGCCGGAATATCCGCAATCCGGCCGATCTTGACGGAGGTGTCTCTATGAACCCCAATTTCGATTTCCCGGCTTTCGGACGCCACCTGCTTTCATGACCCGACATATCCGGTCTGAATATTACGTCGGAACTTTCCTTGTCGTGGTTTCTGCCGTGACCTTCAGCACGGCAGGTTTGTTCACCAAGGGGGTGGAAGCTGGGCCCTGGGAGGTGATATTCTGGAGAGGCTTCTTTGCCGCAGCTTTCACGAGCGCCTGGATATTGAGCCGGGGAACGGTGCGGCATAATTTTTCCGGCATGGGGTATAGTGGGCTGGCGATCGCTGTGATCGGCGCTTTGGGTACAGCCGCTTTCATCTCGTCCTTCAAGCTCACGTCCATTGCCAATGTTTCTCTGATCTACGCGGTTTCTCCGCTTATCGCGGCGCTCCTCGCCTGGTTTGTCATTGGGGAAAAAATCTCTCGGCGAATGATGGCGGGATGCGGTGGGGCGCTTTTGGGTGTCGCTATTATTGTGTCAGGGTCTCTTGGGCAGGTCAGCCTCAAGGGTGATTTGCTCGCGTTGGTGATGACCACCGCGATGGCCCTGATTATGGTCATATATCGGAAATATCCGGGAACACCTGGGGCAGGACCCGCCGTGCTGTCATCGGTTTTGTTGCTGCCCTTCGGGGTGCTATTCGGTGCTCCCTTCAAGATCGACTCTTCAGAAATCTATATTCTATCTGCCTTCGGATTATTATTTGCTATTGCGTCGGTCACCTTGGCGGAAGGCTCCAAGCGTGTTCCCTCCGGCCAGACAGCTCTTTTAAGTTCCTTGGAAACTCCTCTCGCTCCAGCTCTCGCGTTCCTGATTTTTACAGAAATTCCGAATTTTCCAACATTTATTGGTGGCTCGGTCGTGCTCTTTGCGGTGCTTTTCTCGATAAGAAGGGGTACTTGAAAGTGTTAAGTTGGGGAAGCAATCACGTTGTTCCTGCCGTTATACGCAGGCGATTTGGCGCGCGCTCCGCGCCGTCTCATTTGCGCGAGAAAAGGGCCGTGAAAAAGCAGACGGGGGAACGAAAAATCTGAACTGCAAGCTTTCTTCCGGTGATTTAACAACGCGGACTACACAGGCGTTGGCGCCACGCCTTCGAAAAGCGTGAGGGCTTGCTTGATCTCTCGCTGCATGTGCTCGCGAAACAAGACCACACGTTTGGTGTTACGGAGGTCACGGTGATATAAAAGCCAGAGCCCCAGTTCATGTTGGGTTTCTGGTTCACGAAATCGCGCCAGTTCGGGATCAGCGTCGCCCAAAAAGCAGGGCAGGAAACCGACACCCAGTCCTTCTTTCAATGCCGCAAGTGTGAGCGAGGTCTCATCGACGTAAAACTCGTGTTCGGCTTGCGGCCAGGCTTGCTTGGTCCAGGTCCTATGGTATTCGCAGCAATCAACCCCAATCCATTTTTCCGTCGCCTGTCCCGATTTGACCGCCGCACAATAATCGCGCGCGCCATAGACGGCCGAAGCCACAGTGGTCAGGCGCGTACCAATTAATGTTTCCAACGGCTTATTGGTCTGCCGAATGGCGATGTCCGCTTCACGCTCTGACAGGCGTACGGAATCATTGGTGACCTGAACACTTAGTTCGATCCTTGGGTATGCGGCGCTGAATCGGGCGAAATACGGCATCAGCACGGTCGAGGCCATGTTGGCAATTGCGGTGACCCGCAACTCCCCCGCGACATCGTCGGCTTGCCCGCCGACCGCTCCTTCAAAAGACAAAAGCTCGTCCTCGATCCTGGCCGCGGATTGCTTCAACTCTTCTCCGGCCTCGGTCAGGACATAGCCGGACGGTTTGCGTTCAACTAATGGAGTTGCGAGCTTTTTTTCCAAAGCACGAATACGACGTGAAACGGTTGAATGCTGAACGCCTAACCGCTTGGCGGCGTTGCTGAAAGATCCTTCGCGAGCGATGGCCAGAAATATCCGCGCGTCATCCCATTGCATCCGATGTCCCCTGTTGTGTGCATTTTTGCAAAACGGCTTTCAATTTTTTTCTAATTTACGAAAAAGTGCTCCAATGCAATCAATTTGGCAAGAGATTAAAAGTTAGGCTCTGCTCGCCGTCACTGAAATCCAGTTACTGCTAGGGGCTCCGAAATAATAGAAAAAATGATATTCCGACTTAAAAAGGGAGAACACGATGTCTGTCGAACATATTCAGAATTCTGTAAAAGATGTTATCGCTTATTTGCAAGAGAATCCGAAAGATGCGCTGAGTAACGATGCGCCAATCACTGCGGTCATGGAAAACGGTCTGCGGTGCCGGGCAACCTGTGATGCCACCAGAATAGCGTTGCACGCCGCACAATTAGGGGTGACGCTGGACACGCTAGAAGTAACCGCCGACAGCGTTTCTGATGACCGCGGTTTGCTCGGTTTGGACGATTCAGTACCTGCCGGTCCTCTCAGCCTGCGAACCCGCGTAACAATTGGTGCCGCGGGAGTGACTGAAGAAGTTCTGCGCGAGATTGTTGATTATGCAGTGACCCATTCGCCGGTCGCGGACGGCTGTCGGCGCGCAACACCTTCAAAGGTAGAGATCAAGATTGCCTGACTTATTCCCGCGGTTGTCACTGGAGAAAATACTTTCCAAATGCCGAGTCAAAAACACCCACGAAAAATGACGCTCTATTCAAATTAAGGAGATATCAAAATGACAACTACTCTGTACTCCCGACTAGGTGGTTATGATGGCCTCGCTATGTTTGCGACTACTGTTGTTGGGCTAGCCCGCAAGGACGATCTTCTGGCGCGTTTTTGGATCAACCGAGGTGAAGACAGAAACGCTCGCGAACTTCAGCTTTTGATTGACTATTTCGTTAAAGCAACGGGAGGGCAGATGTATTACAGAGGACGCGATATGGCGCTTTCCCATCAGGGCATGGGGATTACCGAGACTGATTGGACCCGGTTCGTCGAGATTGTCGTCAGCGTTGCCGGTGATATGGGCGTTGGTCCAGATGAAGGCGGCGAGGTGATGGCTTTCCTCGGCAGTCTCAAAGCGGATATTGTTACGGCATAGCCCAACTTTTCGCCAGGACCCCCGCACATCCTTGTTCTGCGGAAATCAAATAAGATTGGAAGACGCCATGAACAACAAATTCCAAACAAGTGACGGTGGTTGCACATGCGGCCATGTGCGGTACCAGGTAACCTCGGAGCCTATGATTGTCCATTGCTGCCATTGCCGCGGTTGTCAAAAAAACTCCGGCTCTTCCTTTGCGTTGAACGCTCTTTTCGAGGCTGATCGTGTGGAGCTGATTTCCGGTAAGGTCGAGGAGGTCATTGTTCCAACGCCCAGTGGTACGGGCCAGATCATCACCCGATGCTCTGCTTGCAAAGTCGCTGTTTGGAGCAACTACAACCTAGGCGGTTTGCGTGAGCGTATCCGGTTTATTCGCGTCGGTACACTCGATAATCCGGATCAATTTCCGTCAGATGTGCATATATACACGTGCTCAAAACAGCCATGGGTCATTCTGCCCACGGAAGATCGGAGGGTCGACGAGTTTTATAAAATTCAAGAAACATGGTCGCCTGAGGGGCTAGAACGTTTGGCAAAGATCGAAGATTCCGCGGGCATCAAGATTTTTTGACAGAAATTAGGGGGCATAGCGTATCCGTGGTGACACCAGCTTCGAGTCTTTCAAGCATCGGTATTGTTGGCGATGAAGTGCCCAAAGCTACAGGAAAGTAATCAAATTAATCTTTTTTGGATTTTTAATTAATTTATCGCTAAGCTCGCGGCATGTCAGATCAGACTTCGCTAAAACCTTCAAAAGACTTATTTTATATCGCAGAGCAGACGGGCCTGAAGCTTGCTATCAAGGGCCGCCTTGTCACGGTGGTGATCCTGATGGCGTTGATGGCTTTAACCCGCGGACCGGACAGGGCTGTCGATTATATTCTGGCCGGAATCTTGTTTTCCGGGCTGGGGATTGCCCATTATCTGCTCATCGGCTCCCGGTTCGATCGGAGCTGGGTGAAGTATGTGTTTATCAGCATTGATATCGCACTTCTGTCCGCTGCCGTCGCATTGTTGCCGGCGGCACCGGAAACTGACATCCCGCAAATCATGATCTTCCGGTTCAGTATCTTTCCTTTTTATTTTATCCTGCTGGGGGTTGCCGCCTTCAGTTTCGCACCAGGGCTTTTGCTCTGGACCGGGGTGGCGGGTGCTGCAGGTTGGCTGAGCGCCTTCACCTGGGTTCGAGCCGGTATGGATCGTGCCCTCGAATGGACGGATCTGCCCGTTGATCCTACGCCGACGCAATTTCTCGAGATCGTTTTGAATTCTGGGTTCGCCGGAACCGGTAGTCGATTGCAGGAGGCGGCAGTCTTTTTGGTGGTTGCCATTCTGCTGGCTATCGTCATGCGGAGGGCGCGGCAAACGGTGCGCAAACAATTGGCAGCGGAGCGGGAAACCTCGTTGATTTCCGGTATGTTTGGTCGGTTCGTGCCGGCGGCGGTGGCGGAATCTATGATCAAGGACGAAGGCGCGCTGGATCCGGTTGAGAGAGAAGCGACGGTGTTGTTCACTGATGTTGCAGGATTTACCAGTATGACCGAGACCAAGGGACCTCGGGCCGTTGTCGATACTTTTAACGCCTTTTTCGATGCGGCATCTGAGGTTATTGGCCGGCATAATGGCGTGGTCACTCAGTTTCTGGGCGACGCTATTCTTGCAACCTTCAATGTCCCCATCGAAGATGAGCGACATGCGCAGCGTGCTCTGGATGCGGCTTTGGACCTAATGGATCTTGTGAAAAACGAAACCTTCGCAGGCGAGCGTCTGGACATCCGGATCGGTCTTAGTTCGGGTCCGGTGATTGCCGGCAATGTCGGTGGCGGCGGCCGTCAGAGCTATACGGTGTATGGGGATTCCGTCAATCTGGCGGCTCGGCTGGAAAGCCTAAACAAAGAATATGGCACGTCCTTGCTGTTGTCCCAATCAACGGCGGATCACGTCGGGCAAGAAGCGCTGCAACGGATCGGTGAAATCGAGGTGCGCGGGTTAAGTGAACTCGTTGGTGTCTATACGCGGGCACAGTGACGGCGCCGCGATTATCGACCCTGATTACTGAGACATGGCTTTGTCAACTGAGGAGTAGGTCGCGTGCACGCCTTTCAATGTACGGTCCAAAACCCTCAAACCTTGTTTCTCTTGATTTGTCTGCGCATCAGGCGGAGGCAACATCTCGATCCGATCCTTAAGCTCTATTTCCAGAATTTCGCTCTGGTGCCGTATATTGATCAAGTAGCTGTCTAATTCCTCATTGGTGATTTTGTTCTGACTCCTGAGTTTGGAGCGATCCCGATAGACTTTGTACAAATCCGCACCGGCAGTTCGCAGTTCCTTTATGGACAAACTCGTCAGAGATTCCGTTGTAAATACTGGCATCGGCAAACCGGTTTTGCTCACTGCCCGGGCTTCTGATCATCAAGTTGAGTCGAACCCGGCGGGGGGGACGCCTACAGAGTGCCGTTTGGTGCCTGCGAAAGGTAGTTCTGTTGAGGGGTTAATGGACGCTGCAATTAAGTCGCAATATCTCGATTTTCAAATAGGCGAGTCGTTGGCTGCAAGCGAGAAAAGGGGATAATATCGCGTTGCCAAATGAGCTGAGGCTGCTCTCGGTTCAGCCGAAATCCCTTGATCCGGGATTGGTTTTTGCCACCGGATAAGAAGTTCAAGAACGCCGCCCCGCAAACCCTTTTCATCGTGAAACGATCTGCGCGAGACGACGTTATCTGATTGATTTAGACCATCCGGTGAAGGGCGCAAATTTTGTTGCCTGATGGGTCCCGTAGATACGCAATGTAAAGATTTCCATTGCTGCCTTCGCGAACGCCAGGAGGGTTTTCGCAGGTCTCCCCGCCTTTGGCCAGGCCGGTGGCATGCCATTTATCCGCCATCTCCGGATTTGCGGCTGTAAAACCGAGTGTACTGCCATTGCCCCGGCAGGCCGGTTCTCCGTCGATCGGCTTGCTGATTGAGAATACACCAGTTTTCGTGTAGTAAAAACAGCGCCCATTGGCGTCAATTATGCCGGGTTTGTGGCCCAGTTCTCCAAGGGTTGCATCGTAAAAAACTTTGGCTTGCTCAACATCGTCGGCGCCAACCATTACATGACTAAACATTCTAACTCCTGTATCTATATTTGCTCTTGACTGATCGGCGGCATGTTATCCTGAGTACTCACAGAATACAAACGCCATCACACCGAAAAGTAAAGAAACAAACACGTGATTGAAGCAGTGGAACATTAGTCCTTTGCGTCGCTGGAAATGGATCGCCGGTCGTGCTCGCTCTCAATGTCATGTCTGGTATCGCGGATGGTGACACGAACCCTACCGTCGATTCAGAACGGCAGGCATTTGAGCTAAAC
>NZ_JBALWD010000054.1:0-15718 GCF_036960985.1 Sneathiella sp.
GGAATAGGAGATCTTTTGCATCGAAGAAGACTAAACCAACGCAGAAACTCTTGCCATAAAGTTAATGTGACAACACCTATATGGCAATGCCGTCTTTACTGTTCCCTAGCCGACGACCTTCAAAGTTCGAAAACTGGCAATTTCTGTATCATTATATCCTACGTCCCGCAATATTTCATCCGTATGCTCGCCGATGTCCGGGGCAAGAGTTGGCGCACTTTTCTCCACCCCCTCTACCCAAATTGGACTATCGACAATCCACTCGCAGCCAGCGCGGGCATCTACCATAGGGGCCAATGCGCCGCTGTCTTGCATTTGTTGGTCATTCACCACATCTTCAACTTGATGGGTTTCACCAAAATTGAAACCATTATGGGTGAGAAGCTCTCGCCACTGAGCCGCATCCCGTTCCAAAAAAATGGCATCCAGAATTCGGATAAGTGCCGGAGCATTCTTATTTCGCGCATCCGGCGAGTCAAAACGGGGATCACTTAGCAACTCGGTATGCGCCGTAACTTCAGCAAAGCGATCCCAAAGGTGCTCGCCTGTGATCATAATTAAATGAAACCAGCGATCGTCGCGAGAACGATATATATTATTCAAAGCATTACCGGCTTCCTCGCGCCGCGGATGTGATCGCATCTCCCCGCCAGAGAGTGCCGCTTGTGCCAATACAGCATTCGACCACAAACCATTGGCCATTAAGGATGTAGACACCATACTCCCTTCGCCTGTCAATTGGCGCTTATACAAGCCAACCATGATAGCGCCGAAAAGGGCCGTTGCTGTTGGATGATCTCCCATTCCAGGTAACGATCTTGCTGGGGGGCTATCTTTGGATGGTTTAATCTGATCCATCAACCCACTTCGTGCCCAAAAAGCGGTACTATCGAAACCTGTTCGTGCGGACTCAGGGCCGCTTTCTCCATAAGCTGAAATTGACGCATAGATAAGGCGTTCATTTAAGCCCCGGACATCTTCATAGCGCATCCTAAGTCTCTCTCGTGGGCCAGAGGGCATATTCGTGATAAGCACATCGGCCTCTTTCACCAAGCGGTAAAATATCTCATGCCCCTCTTCTGATTTTAAATCAAGCGCGAGGCCTCTTTTGGTGCGATTATCCACGTTCCAGTGATGGGGGTAATCGCTGATCGGATATCCCGGTCCATAAAGTCCCGTGCGATATCCGTCTCCGGCAAGTGGTTCAATTTTTATAACGGCAGCCCCGAAATCAGCCATAATTGTTGCCGCAGCAGGCCCTGCGATAAAGCTCGCCACGTCGATTACCTTAAGGTTTGCGAATATCTTTTCCATTCCGCGACCACTTCCCTTTTTATTATTTGTTTTGGCTAGTGTGATGAATTTCGGGCGGTGGTCAAGTCATTGGGTCTGGCGCAGGCGTTGTCACATTAACTCGATACCCGGTCATTTGTATTAATCTTCAAGAAAATACGGATCTAGCAAGCCTTTGAAATATAACAAACCACTTTTCGAAAATAATCGAGATTTTGCATTTAATAACTTAACGTGACAATGCCTTGATTGACGTTAATTCAATCCTTGTTTCATTTCCATGAAGTTAATGTGACAACACCGATTTCTCGCTACCAAGTTAACGTGACAATACCGAAAGAAAGTTATTTAATATAACATTATCTTCGGATCTTTGTAGACGGTTTGGATATACAATCCCAAGTTTCATAAAAGGAGGTTATGATGGTCGCTTCAACATCGAAAGTAGACCCCGGCGGGCTAGCCGAGTTTTCCGTGGTTTTTACAGATCGCTCTTTGAACCATATGTCCCAATCCTTCCAGTTGGTGATGTGTGAGATCTCCGAAACCCTGAAGGACGTATATAACGCCCGGCACGTAGCTATCGTCCCTGGTGGGGGCACCTTCGCCATGGAGGCCGTGGCTCGCCAATTGGCAACTGATAAAAAGTGCATGGTCATCCGCAATGGATGGTTCAGTTATCGCTGGAGCCAAATTCTCGATGTTGGCCAGATCTCCGAAAACTGTGCGGTCCTCAAGGCCCGTCAGATCAGCGAAGGAGGTCAAGCGCCTTTTGCTCCCGTCCCTATCGCAGATGCTATCGCCGCAATCGAAGCCAGCAGGCCAGATGTTTTGTTTGCACCCCATGTGGAGACCGCTTCCGGCATCATCTTGCCAGATGATTATATGGCGGCTCTTGCGGCAGCACAGCACGCCCATGGCGGCCTGTTCGTTCTCGATTGTATCGCTTCTGGCGCTATTTGGGTTGATATGGAGAAAACGGGTGTCGATGTCTTGATCAGTGCTCCGCAGAAAGGTTGGTCGGCATCACCGGCGGCTGGGCTTGTGATGATGAATGAAAAAGCGCGCAAGATCGTCGGTGAGAATTGTAGCACAAGCTTCGCATGCGATCTTAAGAAATGGTCAGAGATTATGGAAGCCTATGAAAATGGCGGTCACGCCTACCATGCAACCATGCCAACGGACGCCTTGGTTAAGTTCCGTGACGCTATGAAGGAAACCAAGTCCATCGGATTTGGTACCATTCGCGCAAAGCAACAGGAGTTGGGGGACAAGGTTCGTGCTGCTCTCGCTCGGCGACAAATCAAATCTGTCTCCGCTGAAGGATTTGGCGCTCCGGGTGTCGTTGTCAGTTATACGCATGACCAAGATATTCAGTCTGGCAAGAAATTTGCCGGGCTGGGTTTGCAAATTGCTGCCGGTGTCCCATTGCAATGTGACGAGCCGGAAGATTTCAGAACTTTTCGGTTGGGGTTGTTCGGCCTGGACAAACTGAATGATGTTGATGCCACGGTGGCTCGTTTGGAAGCCGCACTCAATGAACTTATGTGATGAGGGGATTGGGCATCGTCACATTAACTTCCTTTGGACGCGAAGAAACCTCAGTGACAATATTTAGGCAGCGGCGCTTGCATTTGCCCAAACGCCAAATGCTTCAGCGCGACTTTGTTTAAGTGAGATCGGTTTATTAGGTGACGTTGAAGGTAGAAACTATTGCAAGTGGCTGCGTGAATATTTAGGAATCTCTGAGCAGATCCTGGTGGCTTAAACATCTGCATTTTTCGCTCTCTTCGTCGAAAGAGGAGATGCGAGTTTTACACTCGTTTGTTGTCAATATGCTTTGCGTTCAAGCGCAAGGTTCTTATGTAAAATTCCCTGCTGGATCAACACGCAAACATGCGACGCTATGTTCAGGAGAAACATTGCGGGTGACCGGTAATTCTTCTTCGCAAGCATCTGTAACAAAGGGGCAACGGCTTGCAAACCGGCACCCTTTTGGCAATGAAATAGGGCTAGGTGGATCACCTTTGAGCATAATACGATCAGTAGGTGGGCGGCCGATGGTGCCGGTCGACGGCACTGCGGAAATCAAAGCTCTTGTATAAGGGTGCAAGGGATTACGAAAAATTTCTTTCTTTGTGCCACGCTCAACAATCTGGCCCAGATACATCACAGCGATTTCATCGCAAATATGCTGCACTACGGCTAGGTCGTGACTAATAAAGAGGTATGTCAGTCCAAATTCTTTCTTCAGTCGGGCAAGCAGATTCAGAATTTGAGCCTGGATTGCTACGTCGAGTGCCGAGACTGGTTCATCACAAACGATTAAATCCGGCTGAGTTGCGAGCGCACGGGCGATACCAACACGTTGTCGTTGGCCACCTGAAAACTGATGCGGAAAGAGTTCACTTTGTTCTGGTCGCAGGCCCACAATTTCAAATAGTTCTTGAACACGGGCTTCTTGGTCTTTCGCACTACCGATATTCATCAACTTCAGTGGTCGCTTAACTATCGAACCAACTCTTTCCCTTGGATTGAGGGAGGCGTATGGATCCTGAAATATAATCTGCATCTTGCGCCGCATCTGACGTAAGGATTCACCATCCAAATTCGTTATATCTTGATCGTTGAGTGAAATTTGACCTGATGTCGGATCAACCAAGCGCACACAGGCAAGGGCTGTGGTCGTCTTTCCTGAGCCACTTTCGCCGACCAAGCCAAACGCTACTCCACGGTTGATTGAAAAAGACACACCATCTACAGCGTGTACTACAGTGCCTTCGCGAGACGGAAAATGAATCTTTAGATCTTTGACCTCAAGTAATGGGGTTTCCGAATTCATACAATTTCCTCCTGTGAAAGCCAGCAACTAACAGACTGGTCGTCGCTTATCTGGAATCTAGAAGGGAATTTCGTCTGGCAATGAGGCATGACTTTTGGACATCTTGGTGCAAATGCGCAGCCTGGTTTTGCCAACTCTTTGGCGCTTGGTACAACGCCAGGAATTTCAAACAACGGTTCGGGTGTGTCAGGTGGATCTACTTCTAAAGTCGGAATGCATGATATTAGGCCTTTTGTATAGGGGTGCTGCGGATTGCGAATAAAATCAATTGAGCGCCCACTTTCGATATTGCGGCCAGCATACATGACCATAACGTTATCAGCCATTTCAGCGACTACGCCTATGTCATGTGTGATTAGAATTATGGCTGTATTCGTTTTACTCTGTAATTCTCGAAGAAGATCAAAAATTTGTGCTTGTACGGTGACATCGAGTGCGGTTGTTGGTTCATCTGCGATCAGCAATTTCGGCTCACATACGAGCGAAATAGCAATCATCACCCTCTGCCGCATTCCGCCTGAAAGCTGGTGCGGGTAGTCATCAACGCGTTTTTCAGGAGAGGGGATGCCAACCAATCGCAAGATTTCTATTGCCCTGTCCCGGGCTTCCGTCCGGTTTATCCCGTAATGCGTACGTGCCGTTTCAGCTATTTGCTCTCCAACGGTGAAAACTGGATTTAGAGATGTCATTGGTTCCTGAAAAACCATTGAGATGTCATTGCCTCTCAAGGATTGTAGCTTTTTCTCAGTAACTTTTGTGATGTCAACACCCTCAAAATGGATGCTTCCTTTGGAGATACGCCCTGGAGGGTTTGGAACAAGGCCCATGATGGCAAGCGCTGTAATGCTCTTACCACAGCCAGATTCCCCTACAATTCCTAGTGTTTCTCCATACGCGATATCGAAACTGAGTTCTCGTACCACGGGAACTTCAGATCCGGCGATTTGAAAAACTATTTCAAGATCACGTACTGATAATAATGGTGTCTGCATTATCTTTTTCTCAATTTTGGGTTGAGGGCATCATTGAGACCGTCACCAACGAGACTAATAGCCAATACAGTTAAGAATATGGCTATACCTGGAAAGGTAACGCCCCACCAGCTATCAAGAATGTAAGGCCGGTTGTCTCCGATCATGCGGCCCCAACTCATGTTGTTGGGGTCACTAAGACCGAGAAAAGCCAGACCCGCTTCGAACAGGATTGCTGTTCCTATGCTAAGAGCTGCTGATACTATGAGGGGCGGAGCCGCGTTCGGAAGAATAACGGACCAGATTATCCGTCTATTCTTGGCGCCAATTGACTTCTCCGCCCGGACATAATCCATGTTACGCAGGCGTAGAAACTCCGCTCGGGTGAGACGAGCGGTGCTTGTCCAAGATACAATGCCAATAGCGATCGCTATGTTTGTCAAGGTTGCTGAAAAGAGCATCACGACAACCATGGCCAGTAGGAGGTTAGGAAGAACCTGAAAGAACTCTGTTACTCGCATCAGCAGATTGTCAACCCAGCCGCCATAGTATCCAGCCAGCGCGCCAATGGTTACGCCGATGACTACTGTCAGGATAGCTGCAGAAGCGCCAATGGTTATCGTAATCCGTCCACCATTGATCAGCCCGGCAAAAATATCCCGGCCAAGATAGTCTGTTCCTAATAGGTACTCCGAAGCACCAGGAGGCGTTAATGGCATCCAGACCATTTCAGTTGGTCCTACTGAATAAAACACGGGCCCTAGCAAAGAGATTAAAAGGATACAGAAGAGTAAAACTAACCCAGCCATTGCAGCATGATTGCTCCGGAACATTTTCCATGTTTGTTGGGCTGGTGAACTCGGCTTTTCCGTCTGGCTTGCATTGAATTCATTAATTGAACTGTCAGTCATTTTTCACTTATCCTTGGGTCGATTATACGATAGGCAATATCAATAAAAATATTGACGATCAGAACAAGCAGTGCAGAAAAGAACAAAATTCCGAGAAGGGTCGGGGAATCACGCCTCAAAATGGATTCGAAAGCAAGAGTTCCAAGGCCCGGCCAGGCGAAAACGGTTTCTACCAGGACAGCACCGGAAATGACTTGTGCAAATTGGAGGCCGGCGAAGGTTACAACCGGTAAGATGGCATTGCGAAGGGCATGCTTGTAAACAACAAGAAAAGGGCTCATTCCTTTTGCTCGTGCAGTACGAACATAATCAGATTCCAAAACTTCCAGCATACTAGCGCGGGAAAGGCGACTATAAAAAGCGAGGTAAATGGAGGCCAGCGTGAGAGCAGGTAATGCGAGATGGTGTGCTATATCTAACATATTCGCTAAGGTGCCAACTGGTGTGTTAGCTGACGTCATGCCGGCAATGGGGAATATAGGAATGACAACGGCAAACAGCAGTATCAGCATAATACCAATCCAAAAAACTGGAGCTGAAAATCCAGCAAGTGATAGCACGGTAACGATATTGCTCAGAAATGAGCTGCGTTTTTGTGCAGAGGCAACGCCAAGGAAAGTACCGGCCAGCAGCGCAAAAAGAAGCGCTGAAATTACCAATAGTAGCGTAGCTCCGATACGATCGAATATTAAATCAGTCACTGGCTTATCATAGTAATAACTATAACCAAGATTGCCTTGCAAGACATTACCTAGATACGTTAGCAGCTGTACATGAAAGGGCTGATCCAGTCCGAAACTGGCACGAAGTTCGGCGAGAAGCTCCGGCGTCGCACCTCCCATTTCACCAGCTAATACCTCAACGGGATCGCCTGGCGCAATATGGATCAATGTAAAATTTAGGATCAGTACGGCGAGCAGTAGCACGACCGCATTGCCGATCCTTTTGAATAAAGATTTCACCATGGAGTTCCTAGCAAGTTATCGCCTGGTAATAAGATGGAGCCGCCTATCCAAAATCAGGCAGCGGCTCCATTCATCGGGTTTAGTTCTTTAGGTAAACTTCATGCCAAGGTGCCAACGGCCCAAAAACGCTCGCGGGGACATTCCCAACTTTTTTCGAGTAAACCGTAGCTGTAAAGTCCTGCGGCATATAGATAAGGACGAGATCTTCCACAGCTTTACGTTGGATCTCAGCATATGTCGCTTTACGCTTGTCTAGATCTGTTTCGATCGCTGCTTCATCAAGCAATGCATCCATCGCCGGATCACAGTAGCCCTGCGTGTTGGACCAAATTACGTTGCGAATATTGTCGCAATCGAAATGACGGTGCACACCAATGACCGGATCAGGATAATTAAAAGAACCATTCATTGTACCTTGATAGTCAAAGCTCGAGATCCGTTTTACCCATGTACCGAAGTCCGGTGCTTGGCGCAATTCAGCTTTAATACCAATCTTTGCAAGCTGAGACTGAATATATTCTGCCATCGGTACGTGCGCTTGTTTGGCCCAGCTGGGGATATCAAGGACGAATGAGAAACGTTCTCCATTGTCTGCAGCAGGATATCCTGCTTCGTCGAGTAATGCTGCAGCTTTGCCGAGGTCGGCCGCTATGCTAGGGACATCGCTAGTGTAGAAGATGCTTCCTGTATGGAGTGGACCGGTACCGACAGCAGTGCGTCCGCCAAACAGAATTTTGGCTATGAAGCTTGTGTCGATTGCAGTTGCCAGTGCTTCGCGCACTTTGCGGTCGCTGAAGGGCTTATCTCGTAGATTAAGCTCGAGATAATGAATATATCCTACTGCACCGTATCCCTCTGTTGTTACGACAAGGTTCCCTGTTTTCTCCAACCGTTCTGCGTCCGTTGGGCGTATACCGGAGAAGCCGACATAGTCGATTTCGCCTTTTTCCATCATAAGAACGCGAGTTAAACTATCTTTCACAACTGAGAAGACTAGCTTATCGAGGTAGGGGCGGTCTTTGATGAAGAAATCTTCATTCTTTACCAGGACCAACCGTTCCGCCGGATTATTTTCGGCAACCTTGAAGGGTCCAGAGCCGACAACGTCTTCCATATTGCGGGGATGCTTTTTAAGCTCTTGCCCATCGCCATATATATGCTTTGGAATTATTGGCATTAAGAGTGGCTCTAACGACAGAAGCAATCCTGGAATAGGTGCAGATAACTTGAAGACAACTGTACTGGGGTCGGGTGTTTCGATAGCTTCGATATTGCTGAACATTGCCTTACCGAAAGGATGATTTGCTTTCACGGTTTCCAATGAGAATGCTACATCTTCCGAAGTAATGGGTTGTCCGTCGTGGAACTTGGCGCCTTTGACCAAATTGAAGGTGTAGTTCAAGTTATCATCTGACGCGACCCAGCTTTCGGCGAGGTAGGGGGTCGCCTTGTAATTTTCATCGATTAGGACAAGACCTGCAAATATCTGCGATCCGGGAACACCGGTCGCTCCGCCAGATTGAACGGCTGGATTCAGTGTTCGATAGCCGGTCGTTGTCGTATTAAGAGTTCCGCCTGCTTTTGGTTCGGCGACAGAGATCGTCGTCGCACTTAATAAGGCCGCCACCGCCAATGGGGCGATAAAGGAAAGTTTGCGTATAGTTTTGGTAAGCATATCTTGAAATTCTCCCTGTTTTAAAAGAATTGAGATCGGGTTATTATTCTAGGGTGAAAAAAGGTTGCATCTTTACTGAAAAATTGCAACATTAATTTCAGTAATATGAATATCGAATGAAAGTAGTCGTATGAAATCAGCTAAAAGAAGTACTATTTCAAGCGACGGATTCGGCTCGGCGGCACAAACTTCAGTCGGTCAGCAAATTCGTGAGCTGCGCCGATCAAATGGATTAACACTGAAAGACTTGAAAAACATTACGGGCAGATCTGTTGGTAATCTTAGTGAAATGGAACGCGGTGTTAGCCCAATTACGATTGAGGCGTTGGACGCTATCGCGAATGCGCTTGACGTATCAATCAACTGGTTTTTCGGCGGCCCGGCCATCGCCGATGTGGTAGAGCGTGACGTCGTGGTCCGCCGGACAGCTCGTCGTGAGATCAATCTTAGCCAGGCTGGCACACGTGAACAGTTGTTGTCACCATATCTCACAGGCCAGCTTGAATTGATTCTTACAACCTTTTCGCCGGATGCAGGAACTGGTGAAGCTGGCCGAACGCGCAAAGGCGAGGAAGGAGGCATGGTGCTTTCTGGTACGCTGGAACTGAAAGTTAACGGGCATACTTATCTTCTTGAAGAGGGAGACAGTTTTCAGATGAAAGGAATCGGTAAGCATTGGTGTAGAAATCCGGGTGCTGTTGATACGGTAGTCATGTGGGCGATCAGCCCGGCGACATACTAATAGAGGGCAAAATGAGCAAAATTACAGTCTTTACGGCTAAAAATATCCGTACCATGAATCCATCAATGCCAGAGGCAAATGCTGTTGCGGTGCGGGATGGTAAAATCATTGAAGTCGGAACGTTGGAAACAATTAAACCGTGGCTTGACGCGCATCCGCACAATATTGATGACAGATTCGCCAACCATATCCTGATGCCGGGATTTATTGATCCGCATTTGCATCCTTCTCTAGGCGCCATCCTATTGTCATGCCATTTTATCACGGCAATGGAATGGAAACTTCCTGATCGGATTTGTGCTCCTATTAGAGGCCACGAAGCATATTTAGCGCGGTTAACAGAAATTGCTGTGGGTATTGATGATCCAAAAGAGCCGTTAATTACGTGGGGATATCACAAAATTTGGCACGGTACCGTCGATCGGAACGCGCTCAACATAATCTCTTCAACAAGGCCCATATTCGTCTGGCAGCGGTCCTTTCATGAAATAATCGCCAACGACGCGGCGATCGACTGGATGGGTCTGGGCCGTAAGGAACTTGAAAGGCATCCGCAGATTGACCTTTCGACTGGACGCTTCTATGAAACTGGACTTGCTGTCGCGACGAAGGCGATGAATTCCTATTTGTTCCAACCGGAAAGATTCAAACAAGGTCTAGAGTTGGTAAAGAAGGCTGTCCATTTCGGCGGACATACAACTATAGGAGAAATGGCATACCCACTTTTGGACGACGCCGTAGAATGGCAATTCTTGAAGGATGCGATTGAGAGGGATGATGTTCCATTTCGAATGCAAATCATACCACGTGGCGCGCTTCGCGGTGTATGGGAGGGCGCTGTAGATGATGAAGTAACACGGGTTGAAAGCTATGCATCTCGCGGAAGCCATCGGCTTATATTTGGAAACGGCGTAAAGCTGTTTACCGACGGTGGGTTTTTTGCGGAATTGATGCAGATGCAGGAGCCGGGCTTCATCGATGGACATCACGGTGAATGGCTGATGGCACCGGAAATGTTTGAGGCACTGGCACGTGCTTTTTGGAACGCCGGTAAGCGAATTCATGTTCATTGTACAGGGGATCTTGGTGTTGAGCTGGCGCTGGATACGCTTGAGAAGTTGCAATTTGAACGGCCACGGGTAAATCATCGATATACGATCGAGCATTTTGGAGTATCAACACCTGAACAGGTTCGCCGCATTGCGGATCTTGGTGCACTAGTCTCCGCCAATATCTATTACGTACATGAATTGGCAGAGGCTTACTGGCAGCATTCCATAGGTTTTGAACGAGCTTCTCAGATGGCTCGGCTAGGAACTCTTGCTCGCCATAACGTAACCACGGCGCTTCACTCGGATTTTACAATGGCACCGGCGCTACCACTTAATTCTGCCTGGGTTGCGGTTAACAGGATTGCAGAATCTGGCGCAGTTATTGGTCCGGAAGAAAGAATAGATCTCGATGCCGCAATGCGGGCAATTACTATTGATGCAGCCTATGTAATCGGTATGGAACATGAAATTGGGTCAATACGTGCTGGTAAGAACGCAGATTTCACAGTTCTCGAAGCGGATCCGTGGGAAACACCAGTGGAAAACCTAAAGGATATTCCTATTTGGGGCACTGTTTTTGAAGGCCAACCCTATCCGATTGACAAATGACGGCGCTCATTCCGATCACTCTTATTTCCGGTTATCTGGGAGCAGGTAAGACTACTCTCATCAACCACCTATTGTCAGCCAACCATGGTCGGCGGATCGCTGTATTGATTAATGATTTCGGTGCTATCAATATTGACGCAGCCTTGATCAAGGAACGGACAGATCAAGCTATAAGCCTTACGAATGGATGTGTTTGTTGTTCAATAAAAGATGATCTTGGTGAGGCTTTGGATGCACAGGCTTCACGAGAGCCGCCGCCGGATCTAGTTGTGCTTGAAGCGAGCGGTGTTGCGGAACCCATGCGGCTCGCTCGGCATGCAGGAAATTGGCCTGGTTTTGAGCTAGATGCAATTGTTACGCTGATAGATGCCGAGACCGTGCAAATGCGGGCGCAGGATAAATTTGTCGGGCAGTTGGTGCATAGCCAAATTAAGTCCGCAGATATTCTGGTGCTGACTAAGTCAGATATTGTGTCAAGTGACAGATGCCAGGAACTTAGGAGTTGGATTGCCGGATTGTCTCCAGACGTTTCAGTGATCACTGGCGATGAGGGGCGAAGGAATCCGACATTGTTGATCGGAATTTTCGCGACAGTGCCCATATCGCGATCAATGGAAAATTATTTAGATGCCAGTAAGTTCAGCACTTGTCATTGGAATCCCCGCTACCCGATGAACAAGCAGAATCTCGAAGATAGACTTTCACTTCTTTCGCCTACAATCCATCGAGTGAAAGGTTTCTTTATTGACGAAGAAACCAAGGCCCTATCGCTCCTTCAAAGAGTTGGTAACCGACTCACATTTGGCGAAGCACCCAAGGGCGTGGAAACCGGCCTTGTTTTGATTGCAACCGCACCTAAACACGAGTTAGAAAATGAAGTTAAAATTCTTGCTGAAAGCATGGAGAAACTGGCCGAAATTGCTCCTTTTTAATTGTTTTTTCAAACAAATCTTTCTTGCCATATTGAGGAATAAATCATGACAGAATTGCCCAGTAAGGCGCGTGTCGTCATCATTGGCGGTGGTGTGATTGGTTGTTCGGTCGCTTATCATTTGACGAAATTGGGTTGGACCGACGTTGTTCTGCTGGAACGAAAACAATTAACTTCGGGTACGACATGGCATGCTGCTGGTCTTATTGCGCAACTTCGTGCGTCAAAGAACATGACACGTCTCGCAAAATATAGTCAGGAACTTTACAGCCAACTTGAGGCGGAAACCGGCGTCTCAACGGGTATGCGTGAAACCGGCTCAATTACTGTTGCTCTGACGGAGGAAAGAAAAGAGGAAATTCTTCGGCAGGCTTCAATGGCCCGTGCGTTTAATGTAGATGTTGAGGAAATTAGCCCAGCAGAAGTCAAGGATCGGTATGCCTATTTGAATTTGGATGGCGTAAAAGGTGCAGTATGGCTTCCCCGTGATGGCCAGGGAGATCCTGGGAATATTGCACTTGCTATGGCGAAGGGAGCACGTCAACGAGGCGCTATGATTTTTGAACGTATTGTTGTTAAAGATATTCGTTTATCAGAGCGTCGGGCAACCGGAGTCGACTGGAAGAGTGAATCTGGCGAGAGTGGCCATATCCAGACAGAGATAGTGGTGAATTGTGCTGGAATGTGGGGCCACCAAGTTGGCCGCATGGCCGGCGTAAATGTACCACTTCACGCGTGCGAACATTTTTACATTGTTACAGAGAGTATTAAGGGATTGCCACAGTTGCCAGTGTTGAGGGTGCCGGATGAATGTTCATATTACAAGGAAGATGCTGGAAAAATCTTACTAGGCGCTTTTGAACCGATGGCCAAGCCTTGGGGTATGACAGGTATTCCGGAGAATTTTGAATTTGACCAGCTGCCTGAAGACTTTGATCATTTCGAACCAATTCTTAAAGACGCAGTTAACCGAATGCCTATATTGGCGGAAACCGGTATCCATACTTTTTTTAATGGTCCGGAAAGTTTTACACCGGATGACGCCTATCATTTGGGTCGAGCGCCAGAACTTGATAATTTCTGGGTAGCGGCCGGATTCAACTCCATTGGAATTCAATCCGCTGGAGGTGCAGGAATGGCACTTGCTCAATGGATGAATGATGGCGCTAAGCCTTTTGATCTTAGTGATGTGGATATCACACGCATGCAGCCTTTTCAGGGAAATAGTCGATACCTATTTGAGAGATCGAAAGAAACCCTGGGACTTCTATATGCGGATCACTTCCCATTTCGTCAAAAGGCAACTGCACGGGGAATACGACGTTCCCCTTTTCATCACGAAATGTTGGCACAAGGTGCAGTTATGGGAGAAATTGCGGGCTGGGAAAGGCCAAACTGGTTTGCCAACTCTGAACAAGAACGACGCTATAATTATAGTTGGAAGCGACAGAATTGGTTTGAAAACTCAGCCGCGGAGCATAAGGCAATCCGAGAGAATGTTGGGATGTATGATATGTCCTCCTTTGGCAAGATCCGCGTTGAAGGGCGTGATGCAGAAAAATTCCTAAATTATGTTGGCGGCGGAAACTTTTCTGTTCCTGTTGGCAAGATTGTCTATACCCAGTTTTTGAATGAAAAGGGTGGAATTGAGGCCGATGTGACGGTGACGAGGCTCTCAGAGATTGCCTATCTTGTGATTACGCCTGCTGGAACACGCCTCTCCGATCAACGTTGGCTAGAGCGGCAAAGCTATAGTTTTCAGATAGTTATCACTGATGTCACAGCAGGTGAAGCTGTACTGGCAGTAATGGGGCCGAATTCCCGCAAATTACTTCAAATGGTCAGCCCAAATGATTTTTCAAATGCCCACAACCCTTTTGGCACGGCGCAGGAAATTGAAATTGGTATGGGGCTTGCTCGGGTCCACCGGGTTACGTATGTGGGCGAGCTTGGTTGGGAGATTTATATTTCTTCCGATATGGCTTCACACGTCCTTGAGACTTTAATGGTTGCAGGGCAAAATCTTGATCTAAAATTGTGTGGGATGCATACAATGGATAGTTGCCGTCTCGAAAAAGCCTTCCGCCATTTTGGGCATGATATAACGTCTGAAGACCATGTAATTGATGCTGGGCTTGGCTTCGCAGTAAAAACAGATAAGCCCGAATTCATCGGACGTGGTGCCGTGCTAGCACGAAAGGAGACGGGGCCGCATACCCGACTCTTACAATTCCTATTGTCTGATCCGGAACCCTTATTGTACCACAATGAACCTATCATTCGAGACGGTGAAGTGGTCGGGTACTTGTCTTCTGGAAGCTATGGTCACACATTAGGAGCTGCAGTTGGACTTGGTTATGTGCCGAGCAAAGGCGAAAAAATCTCCGAAATACTGGCATCGAACTATGAGATCGAAGTAGCAGGCTGTCGCGTTAAAGCGGAGGCAGCGCTGAAGCCAATGTATGATCCGTCGTCAATGCGGGTCAAAGATACGTAATGTGACAACACCCTCAGACGGTATAATAGACTCCCACAATGGAATTTGAATGACGACAATAATTAAAATCAGTTGCCCGGACCGCAAAGGTATCGTTTCTGATCTTGCCGCCCGACTTAATGTTCTTGGCTGCAATATTTTGGAAAGCTCGCAATTTTTTCAACCCGATACAGGTACGATCCGTGAGCAAGGGCAAGGCCAGTTCTTCTTACGCCTGGAATGCAGTACGGAAGACATAGATCTCGCAGATTTAGAAAAATCAGTGAACGAATTCAGAGCGGAGTTTTCGGCGGACGTTACTCTGACTACCCCCCAACAAATCGTCCCGACTATATTGATGGTGTCGAAATTTGATCACTGCCTTCAAGACATATTATACCGGGTTCAAACTGGCGTTCTGCCGATTGGGATTGCCGCTGTTGTCTCCAATCACGTGGATACCCGGGCGACAGTTGAAAGGCTTGGTATTCCGTTTTATCTTTGGCCTGTCACCAAAGAAACTAAATCAGGACAGGAAGCAAAACTTGAAGAACTAGTTGGCCGAACGGGGGCAGAACTAATAGTGCTCGCGCGTTATATGCAGATATTGTCAGACAAATTTAGCTCGAAACATTTTGGCAAAATCATCAATATACATCATTCATTCCTGCCAGCGTTTAAAGGGGCGAAGCCATATCACAGAGCGTGGGAAAGAGGCGTGAAGCATATTGGCGCAACGGCTCATTATGTAACTCCAGATCTTGATGAAGGGCCTATTATTGAACAAGGAATAGAGCGGGTTAGCCATGCCTGTGATCCGGAAGAACTGATTAGACGTGGCCGTGATATTGAAGCCCGTGCTTTGTCACGGGCTATTAAGCTACATGCGGAGCAACGCGTATTTATCAATAAAGGCCGAACAGTTGTTTTTGAAGATTAGGGTCGAGATCGAATTCTTCATTTCGCCAAATATTACCCTGTTCTCGACATTAGAATCCCTGGTTTGCGAATAAAATTCGGCTTTGTCACATTAACTGATCAAAGCCAAAATATAATAGTTCCTTAAAATTTAATTTGTTGTTTTTCAATCGCTTACAAGACTCTAAATACTGGAAATTCGAAGAAATTGGGCGAATAATGAGTTAACGTGACAATGCCCGCCGTTCGACTTAGCGTAAAAAAAGAATTTGACGTTGGACATCCGGTGCACCTTTCAGGAAAATGCGCACATCGTTCTCAATGATTTTGTCC